>NZ_JBHTVQ010000063.1:3438-38051 GCF_042792855.1 Streptomyces sp. NPDC056600 | reverse complement strand
GTTCCGGAACACTCCGGAACCGGCCGCGGCTGAGGTGAATCCGGAGACGGTTCCCGCGTTACCGGTTTTCATCTTTGCCAGTTGACAGGTTCCCAGTTCTAGGAGACGAGGAGGTCGGTGCCGATGATCCTCGCTCTGACTGTGATCGGGACGCTGGTGGTGCTCGCGGGGGTCGGTCTGTTCGCCTTCGGGATGCGGCGCCGGCTGATCCAGCGGTCGGGGGGCACCTTCGACTGCAGCCTGCGCTGGGAGGCGCCCGCGCCGGCCGAGGGCGGCGACGGCGACGGCAAGGGCTGGGCGTACGGGGTGGCCCGGTACAGCGGCGACAGCATCGCCTGGTACCGGGTCTTCTCGTACTCGCCGCGTCCGCGCCGGATGCTGGAGCGGTCCGCCATCGAGGTGGTCGGCCGGCGGCTGCCGGAGGGCGAGGAGGAGCTGGCGCTGCTGCTGAACGCGGTGGTGCTGGTCTGCGTCCACCGGGGCACGCGGCTTGAGCTGGCGATGACGGACGACGCGTTGACGGGGTTCCTGGCGTGGCTGGAGGCGGCACCTCCGGGACAACGGGTGAACGTCGCGTAGGCGTGACGTGACGTGAGCGTTGAGCGGGGGCCGCCTGGGGGCGGCCCCCGCTCTGCTTTGCCCGCGCTGCCCGCTGTGCGGTCGGTCGCGCGGGCCGCGTGGGCAGTACCGTCGGCTTGGCCCAGGTGGTGCGAACCGCTCGCCGCGGAGGCGCCGCCCTGCGCCCGCCCGTGCCGCCCCCTGGGCGGCCCAGCCGCCCGCAGGGGGTGGGGGCAGGCCGCCCGCAGGGGTCTGGGACGCCGCCGCAGGCAACGGCCAGGCGTGTCCCGCGTTGAGCCAGGCGGCGCGGTGGCGGGAACGCGGAAGCGGGGGCGGCCGGTGGGCCGCCCCCGCTTCGTGGTGCTGTCTGGTGCTACGTGGTACTACAGGTTGCTGGAGATGGCGTTCACCAGCTCGCCGTTGGCGGTGTCACCGCTGAACTCCCAGAAGAACGCGCCGCCCAGACCCTGGGACTTGGCCCAGGACATCTTGCCCGCGATGGTCGCCGGGGTGTCGTAGGACCACCACTGCGTGCCGCAGTGGGCGTAGGCCGTGCCGGCGATCGTGCCGGTGGCCGGGCAGGAGTTCTTGAGGACCTTGTAGTCCTCGATGCCCGCCTCGTACGTGCCGGGCGCCGCACCGGTCGCCGTGCCGCCGGGGGCGGACTGGGTGACGCCGGTCCAGCCGCGGCCGTAGAAGCCGATGCCGAGCAGCAGCTTCGCGGACGGCACGCCCTTCGACTTCAGCTTCGCGATCGCGTCGGCGGAGTTGAAGCCCGCGGTCGGGATGCCGGAGTACGAGGTGAGCGGCGAGTGCGGGGCGGTCGGACCGGTGTTGGCCCAGGCGCCGAAGTAGTCGTACGTCATCACGTTGTACCAGTTGAGGTACTGCGCGGCGCCGCCGTAGTCGGCCGCGTCGATCTTGCCGCCGCTGGAGCCGTCGGCGGTGATCGCCGCGGTGACCAGGTAGTTCGAGCCGAACTCGGTGCGCAGTGCCGAGACCAGGTTCTTGAACGCGGCCGCACCGGAGGTGTCGCAGGTCAGGCCGCAGGCGTTCGGGTACTCCCAGTCGATGTCGATGCCGTCGAAGACGTCGGCCCAGCGCGGGTCCTCCACCACGGCCTTGCAGGACTTGGCGAACGCCGCGGCGTTCTGCGCGGCCTGGCCGAAGCCGCCGGAGTAGGTCCAGCCGCCGAAGGAGTACAGGACCTTGATGTGCGGGTACTTCGCCTTCAGCTTGCGCAGCTGGTTGAAGTTGCCGCGCAGCGGCTGGTCCCAGGTGTCGGCGACGCCGTCGACCGACTGGTCCGCGGTGTAGGCCTTGTCGGTGGCGGCGAAGGCGTCGTCGAGGACGCACTGCCCGTTCTTCACGTTGCCGAACGAGTAGTTGATGTGCGTGATCTTCGAGGCGGAGCCGGAGGTCACCAGGTTCTTGACGTGGTAGTTGCGGCCGTAGATGCCCCACTCGGTGAAGTAGCCGAGCTTGACCTTGTCGCCGGGCGGCGGGTCGGTGGGCGTGGTGGAGCCGCCGGTGGTGCGGACCGCGACGGAGCCGCTGACCGGACCGGTCTGGTCGGCGGTGTCCCGCGCCAGGACGGCGTAGGAGTAGTCCGTGCCGGCGGTCAGGCCGGAGTCGGTGTACGAGGTGCCGGTGACCGTGGCCACCTTCACGCCGCCGCGCAGGACGTCGTAGTTCTTGATGCCCTTGTCGTCGGTGGCCGCGGTCCACGCCAGCTTGACCGAGGTGTTGGTGATGTCCGAGGCGGTCGGCTTGCCCGGGGCGGACGGGGCGCTGTCGCCGGGCACGGAGGGCCCGCCGTCGCAGGAGCCGCCGTTGACCGTACAGGCGGTCGGGGAGCCGGTGCCGGAGCCGTTGAAGCCGAAGGAGATGGAGGCGCCCGCGGCGAGGGAGCCGTTCCAGCCCAGGTTCTTGGCGGTCCAGTGGTTGCCGGAGCTGGTGACGGTGGCGTCCCAGGCGGAGGTCACCTTGGTGCCGGTGGGGAAGTCCCACTCGACGGTCCAGGAGGAGAGAGCGGTGGTGCCGGTGTTCTTGACCGTCCACTTGCCTTCGAAGCCGGTGCCCCAGTCCTGCGTCTTGGCGTAGGTGGCGGTGACGGAGGTGGCCGCCTGGGCCGGCGTGGCCAGCCCGACCAGTCCGGCGAGGGGAAGGACGAGCGTGGCGACTGCCGCCGTCACGCGCTGTCTGAAGCGCATCTGCGCCTCCTCGGGGTGAGGGTGAGGGGAGTGCTACGGCTCCGAGCCACTTGACGAGGCCATGACGCCGAGCGGTGCGGTCAGAGTAGAAAGGTCTGGACCACCGGTCAATAGGTCTGGACCAATGCAGGTTTCTTGAGTAAACCCAGGCCCCCGACCTGGGCCTCCTGACCTCAGCGCAGTCCCAACTCCTGCGCCAGCACCGCCGCTTGGAGCCGGCTGCGCAGCTCGAGCTTGGCGAGCAGGCGGCTGACGTGCGACTTCACCGTAGCCTCTGCCATCTCCAGACGGGTGGCGATCTCGGCATTGGACAACCCCTCGCCGAGGCAGCGGAGCACCTCCCGCTCACGGGGTGTCAGGGACTTCACGGCGTCCGCCGCGGGACCCGTCGCGCGCGGCGGGCGGTCCTGTGTCCCGGCGGCGAAGGCCGCGATCAGCCGCCGGGTGACGGCCGGGGCGATCAGTCCCTCGCCGCGCGCCACCGTCCGCACCGCATCCAGCAGTTCGGCCGCCTCCGCGCTCTTCAACAGGAAGCCGGCCGCGCCCGCGCGCAGGGTTCCGAAGACGTATTCGTCGAGGTCGAAGGTGGTCAGCACCAGCACGTCGGCCAACTGCTCCGCGGTGATCCGCCGGGTGACGCCCACGCCGTCGAGCAGCGGCATCCGCACGTCGGTCAGCACCACGTCCGGCCGCAGCTCGCGGGCCAGCTCCACCGCCCGCTCCCCGTCCGCCGCCTCGCCGACCACCTCGATGTCCGGCGCGCTGCGCAGGATCAGCACCAGACCGGCCCGCACGGCCGACTGGTCCTCGGCGACCACCACCCTGATCACGACCTCACCCTTCCCCGTCCGGCACCGGCAGAACCGCCCGCACCACCCATCCGCCCGCCTGGGGCCCCGCCTCGAACGTCCCGCCCACCAGCAGCGCCCGCTCCCCCATGCCGGTCAGCCCGGCCCCCGCACCCGGAGCCCTGGACGGCTGCCCGCCCGGCGCGGTGAGGGCGCTGGTGACCACGACCCGCAGGGCGCCGCCGGCCCGCTCCACGGCGACCGTCACCGGGCCGGGCGCGGCGTGCTTGAGGACGTTGGTCAGCGACTCCTGCACGATCCGGTAGGCGGCCAGCTCCACCGGTGACGGCAGGTCCCACCCCGCTTCAGGGGCGGGCGTCACCGTCACCGGGAAGCCCGCCGCCCGGACCCCCTCGGCCAGCGGCCCGACGCCCTCCAGGGTGGGGACGGCGGACGGCTCCAGGTCCTCGCCCCCGGCCCGCAGCAGGCCGATCATGCGGCGCATCTCGGTCAGCGCGGCCACGCTGTTCTCCCGGATCACGCCCAGCGCCTCGCGGGAGGTGTCCGCGTCGTCCAGCGACAGCGCCGCCGTCGAGTGCACCGCCACGGCGGACAGGTGTCCGGCGATCACGTCGTGCAACTCCCGTGCCATCCGGGTGCGTTCGGCGGTCACGGCCTGGGCGCGGTCCAGCTCCGCCAGCCGCGCGGTCTGCTCGGCCTCCCGCCGGGCGGCCCGCGCCGCGTCCCGGTGGTGGCGCACCAGCGCCCCGGTGGCGGCCGGGCCGAAGGCCACCAGGCCCACCCCCAGACCGAGCATCAGCGAGTAGGCGTCCTGCCAGGTGAACACGCCCCAGGCGATCGCCGCCAGGGTCAGGGCGCCGGTGACCTGCGGCAGGCGGCGGGCCGGCCGGGCGCTGCCGTAGACGGCCGCCGCGTAGATCAGGTCGGTGAACAGGAGCAGGGTCGCCAGGCTGCCGGTGGTGAACTGATCGGCCACCAGGGCCACCGTGCCGGCGGACAGGGCCGCCCACGGGCGCACGCGGCGCAGCACCTCCAGCGCCGACATCACCGCCAGCGGGACCAGCACCCACCAGCCGGGCACGTCCCGCGCCGGATACATGTCCAGGCCCACCGCC
This sequence comes from Streptomyces sp. NPDC056600, assembly GCF_042792855.1. Classification (NCBI taxonomy): domain Bacteria; kingdom Bacillati; phylum Actinomycetota; class Actinomycetes; order Kitasatosporales; family Streptomycetaceae; genus Streptomyces; species Streptomyces sp. NPDC056600. The sequence goes on along the minus strand of NZ_JBHTVQ010000063.1, from coordinate 33,356 downwards.
CACAGCAGCAGACCCAGGGCCAGGCCGCCAAGGGCCGTGGCCACGTCGAAGGGGCGCGGGCCCGGCGGGGAGCCGTCGAGGGTCATGACCCCATCCAACACACTCCGGCCGCCCGGCACATCGGACCGGCGCGCACCCGCCCGGGGGCGGACCTCCATCGAAGGATGCAGGGCGATCTCGTCGCCGCGGTCGACGCGCCCGCGCGGGGCGGGGGAGAGGGTGGAGGGGAGGGAAGAGGAGGGACCCGACGTGATCCTGGCCCTGATCATCGCCTGCGAGGTCGGCTTCTGGGTGCTGCTCGCCGCGGGACTGGCCGTGCGGTACCTGCTGCGCCGGCGGAGGGCGAGCACCGTCCTGCTGCTGTGCGAACCGGTACTGGAGGTGGTGCTGTTCGTGGTGACCGTGATCGACCTGCGGGGCGGCGCCGAACCGAGCTGGGAGCACGGACTGGCGGCGCTCTACATCGGCTTCACCGTCGCCTACGGGCACTACACCATCACCTGGCTCGACGGCCACGCCGCGCACCGCCTGGCCGGCGCCCCGCGTCCGCCGAAGCCCCCGCGGTACGGCATGCCCCGCGCCCTCCACGAGGGGCGCCTGTGGCTGCGCACGGTGCTCGCCGCCGCCGTGGCGGCCGCCCTGCTGCAGGGCGGCATCCTCCACCTCGGCGACGACGGCGACACGTCCTCCCTGCGGGCCTTCCAGGGCACGGCGCTGAGGATCGTGCTCGTGCACGGGGTGATCGCCCTCAGCTACCTGCTCCTCCCCAAGCGGGACAAGGGCGGGCAGCCGGGGGACGCCACCCCGCGGGCGTCAGCGTTCCCCGCTCGGGACCCACAGCACGTCGCCGGTGGAGAGGTTGGCGACCCGCGCAAGGATGCTGTGTCTTCCGGGGGCAACCCCCGGACCCCCGGCCGGGAGGCGTCAGCGTTCCCCGCCCGGGACCCACAGCACGTCGCCGGTGGAGAGGTTGGCGACCCGCGCAAGGATGAACAGCAGGTCTGACAGCCGGTTGAGGTACGTCGCGGTCAGGGGGTTCATCGTCTCCCCGTGCTCCTCCATCGCCGCCCAGGTCTGCCGCTCGGCCCGGCGCACCACCGTGCACGCCTGGTGGAGCAGCGCCGCGCCCGCGGTCCCGCCCGGGAGGATGAACGAACGGAGTTTCTCCAGGCGGTCGTTGAAGCGGTCGCAGTCCTCCTCCAGCCGGTCCACGTAGAACTGCTCGACCCGCAGCGGCGGGTACTCCGGGTTCTCCACGACCGGCGTCGACAGGTCGGCGCCCACGTCGAACAGGTCGTTCTGGACGCGGGTGAGGACCGCGACGACGTCCTCCTCCAGGCCGCCCAGGGCGATGGCGGTGCCGATGACCGCGTTGGCCTCGTTGGCGTCGGCGTAGGCGGAGATGCGGAGGTCCGTCTTCGGGACCCGGCTCATGTCGCCGAGGTTGGTGGTGCCCTTGTCCCCGGTACGGGTGTAGATGCGCGTCAGATTGACCATGCGCACAGCCTAGGCAACGCCGGGCCCGGGGAGGCCGTGGGTGTGACGTCCGTCAAATGAGACGTGACGCGCGTTACTTAGCGGTCACGAGTGTCCCGCCGGGCGCTAATGTCCGACCCGAAGACACGAGAACAGGGAGTGGCAGTGGCAGGAAAGCTCGCCGTCATCGGGGCCGGCCTCATGGGTTCCGGCATTGCCCAGGTCTCCGCGCAGGCGGGTTGGGACGTCGTCCTGCGCGATGTCACCGACCAGGCGCTGGAGCGGGGCCTCGGGGGCATCAAGGCCTCGTACGACAAGTTCGTGAGCAAGGGCAAGCTCGACGCCGCCGACGCCGAGGCCGCGCTGGCCCGGATCACGCCCACCACCGACCTGGACGCCGTCGCCGACGCGGACATCGTGGTCGAGGCGGTCTTCGAGAAGATCGAGATCAAGCACGAGATCTTCCGGGCGCTGGACAAGATCGTCCGCGAGGACGCGGTGCTCGCCTCCAACACCTCCGCCATCCCGATCACCAAGATCGCCGCGGTGACGGAGCGCCCCGAGCGGGTGGTGGGCGCGCACTTCTTCTCGCCGGTGCCGATGATGCAGCTGTGCGAGCTGGTCCGCGGCTACAAGACCAGCGACGAGACCCTCGCCCGCACGCGGGAGTTCGCCGAGTCGGTGGGCAAGACCTGCATCGTGGTCAACCGCGACGTGGCGGGCTTCGTCACCACCCGGCTGATCTCGGCGCTGGTCGTCGAGGCCGCCAAGCTCTACGAGTCGGGCGTCGCCAGCGCCGAGGACATCGACATCGCCTGCAAGCTGGGCTTCGGTCACGCGATGGGCCCGCTGGCCACCGCCGACCTCACCGGCGTCGACATCCTGCTGCACGCCACCAGCAACATCTACACCGAGTCGCAGGACGAGAAGTTCGCCCCGCCGGAGCTGATGCGCCGAATGGTGGACGCCGGTGACATCGGCCGCAAGAGCGGGCAGGGCTTCTACAAGCACTGATCGCGTGACGATCACGGGCCCGGCCCGTACACCGGTACCGAGATCACCCTCAGCTTCACTCGCGAGGGTGATTTCGGTATCGGTTCGCTTACAGACGGCAACTTCTGTCCCCAACAAGGCGTCAGAAGTGGCATCACCGTACGCACACGGTGATACAAGACGCATTCCCGGGGAGCGCTTATGTTCATCAGGGGCGACCACGCCGAGCTGGTCGTCGGGGGCCGCCTCGACGTCCGCAGCGCGGCGGACGCCCGTACGGTCCTGCACTCCGCCGTCGACGACGGCGTCGGCGACCTGGTCCTGGACCTCACGGAGCTCCACTCCTGGGACGCCACCGGACTGGGCGTGATCATGGGCGTGCACCGGCGGGCCGGCCGGGCCGGACGCCGTCTGGTGCTGCGCGGCGTGCCGCCGCAGATGCAGCGGCTGCTGGTGGCCACCCGGCTGCACCGCATCCTCGCCATCGAGGGCGGCCTCGCCGCCGACAGCCTGCCGCGGGTCTGACGGCCCGGCAGCCCCTCGCACCGCCGGACCGCCCCCGGGCCCCATCCGTGGCGCGGCGGTCTGTCGCCCGCCGCGAATCCACATCAGACTGTGACGTCGCGGACGGGGCCGCACCCCGGCTGTTCGGAGATACTGGCCGAGGTTTAAGGTTCGGTCGCCCGCCGACCCGACATCAGACTTTCCCTACGGCGGCCCGGACCGGAAGCGAGCGCGCGGTGTGCGGCACGGCCGGGAGGGCTCGGCACACGACGCTTTGGGGGCTTTGGACCATGGACCCGAACAGCCGACGGCCTGAGGAGCGCGGCCACGGAGGGAGCGGCCGTCCGTCGCGCCCGCGTCCGCCCCGCGACGCGCTGACGCCCGACTTCGGCCAGCACGCGCCCGCGGTGCGTCGCACCACCGAGATCTTCGCCGACGACCTGCTGCTGACCGTCAACCCCGTCGACGGCAGCGAGATCGAGCTCTGCCCGCCCGAGCGGACGCCGGGGCGCCCCTCCAAGATCACCGCCGAGCAGCGCGCCGAGGCCGAGCGGGCCGCGGCCCGCGCCGCCGCGGCCGTCGCCGACATGGGCGCCGCCGCGGCCTCCGGCCTGCCGGCGCTGCCGCTGCTCGAGCGGCAGGAGGAGCGCGAGGAGGTCGTGCGGCTGCTCGCCCGCGGCCGCTCCGCCCGCCTGGTCGGCCTGTCCGGCTCCGGCCGCAGCCGGTTCCTCGACGTCGTCGCCGACGACTGCGCCGACCTCGCCCCCGACGGCGTGATCCGCCTCAGCGGACTCGGCCGCGACGCCGACGAGCTCCTCGACGACCTCTTCCACGCCGCCTACGACGCCCCGCGCCGCCGCCCCGCCGAGGACGAACTGCGCGAGCTGCTCGGCGAGGTGGGCGCCGTGGTCGTCGTCGACGACATCGCCTTCGGCGGCGCCGACCTCGCCCGGCTCCTGGACGCCACCCCCGAGTGCGCCTTCCTGATATCGGCGACCCCCGAGGTCCCCGAACCCCCCGCCGAGGCGCTGATGGAGACGGTCACCCTGACCGGCCTCACCCGCTTCGCCGGACTCCAGCTGCTCGGCCACGCCGCCGGCCGCACCCTCACCGACGAGGAGACGACCTGGGCGGGCGACCTCTGGTTCGAGTCGGAGGGCCTGCCGCTGCGGTTCGTCCAGGCCGGAGCGCTGCTGCGACAGCGGGACCGGCTGCGCGCCGCCACCGACGCGGTCGACGAGGTGGGCGTCTTCGAGGACGCCGTGGTCGTCCCCGACACGGAGCTCCCCTTCGACACCCGCGAGGAGGCCGCCCCGCTGCCCTCGCTGGCCGAGGGCGCCGCGCCCGCCCCGCTGCTCGCCTCCCGGCTGTCCCCCTCCGCGCGCGACGCGCTGCGGTTCGCGGTGGCGCTCGGCGGCGAACTCCCGCACTCCGCGCACTGGCCCGCCCTGGTGGGCGACACCCACGCCGACGCCGCGCTCGGTGAACTCCTCGGCTGCGCCCTGGTCTCACCCGCGGGCGGCCGCCACCGGCTCGCCGCCGGGGTGCTGGCCCAGCTGGAGGCCGCCGGATACCGGGACGGCGCCGAGGAGCGGATCCGCACCGCCGCCGAGCACTACGCCTGGTGGACCGGACACCAGTCGGTCACCGCGGACCGGGTCCGCGCCGAGGCCGACGCGGTGCTCGCGGCGCTGACGGCGCTCCCGCCCTCCGCCGACGAACTGGTGCTGCGACTGTCCCGCAACGCCGCCCCCGCCTTCGCCGCCGGGCTCGCCTGGACGGCCTGGGAGCACACCCTGCGCACCGGCTCCGAGGCGGCCCGGCTGGCCGGCGAGGCCGCCGACCAGGGCTACTTCCATCACGAACTGGGCGTGCTGGCGCTCTGTCAGGGCCGCTACGACCGGGCGCGCACCGCACTGGAGGCGGCCGTCGCGCTGCGGACCGCCGCCTCCGACAAGCGGGGACAGCTCGCCGGGCGCCGCGCCCTGACGCTGGTCGCCGACCGCACCGGCGACCTGCCCGGCGTGGACCCCGTCGCCGGCGGTCCCGCGGGCGCACCGGCCTCGGCCACCGCGCAGAGCAGCGCCGCACTGGCCGCCCTCGCGGCGTTCGAGGCGTTCGGCCCCGGCCCGGGGGACGCCCCGCAGGACGCGGCCCCCAAGGACGAGGCCGGCGCCGCGCGCCAGGGGTCGACCGTGTTCGTCGGCGACGCCCCCGTCACCCGCCGCCCCGAGCCCGCGGGCAGGGGACGCGGCCTGGTGGGCGGCGCGCGCAAGAACCTCGTCGCGGCCGGCGCCGGCGCGCTGCTGGTCGCCGTGCTGGGCACCGTGGTGACGCTGGGCGCGACCGGCGGGGACCAGGACACGCCGACCGAGGGCACCGGCCCCAACCCGTCCGCCAGTCAGGGCTACGGCGACGAACTCGACGCCGACGAGGCCGCCGGCACCAGCGACAGCGGCGACACGGGCGACGCCACCAGCCGCCCCACCGACCCCGGCCCCGACGGCGTGCCCGGCACCCCCGACGACCCGGCGACCCCGACCGCGGGCCCCGGCGCGACGGCCGACGAGGACGAGAAGGAGCCGGACGGGGAGCCGAGCCGCAGCAGCAGCTCCAAGCCGACGAAGAAGCCCACCACCAAGCCGCCGTCCGGCACCACCGGCGGTTCGGGCGGGGGCACGACCTCGGGCAGTCCCTCGGGGAGCCCGTCCGGCAGCCCGACGGGTGGGACCGACGAAGGGACCACCGACGGCACGACCGACGGCAGCGCCTCCGAGGGAACCACCGACGGCGCCACGACCGAGGGCAGCACCACGGACGGCGCCGACGGCGGAAGCGAGACCACCGGCAGCGGGTCCGCACCGTCCTTGACGAGCGCCCCTGCGGTCGACGCGTCGGAGACCCCGCCGATCGCCTGACCGCCTGACCGCCCGACCGGGTGACCGCCTGACCGCCGGCCGCACGGGCCGGGCCCCACGACGCGAACCGCCCCCACGGAGACGATCCGTGGGGGCGGTGGCGTACGCGGGGCGGGTCGGCGGTGCGTGCGCGGGGCGCGTGTCCCCGCGGCGCCGCGGCGCGGCCGCGGCCGCGGGTGCCCGCGCCGCTCAGAACAGGCGGAGCTTGTCGTCCTCGATGCCGCGCAGACCGTCGTAGTCGAGGACCTGGCAGGCGATGCCCCGGTCCGTCGCCAGCACCCGGGCCTGCGGCTTGATCTCCTGCGCGGCGAACACGCCCCGCACCGGCGCGAGCAACGGGTCGCGGTTCAGCAGCTCCAGATAGCGCGTCAGCTGCTCGACGCCGTCGATCTCCCCGCGCCGCTTGATCTCCACGGCCACCGTCCGTCCCTCGGCGTCCCGGCAGAGGATGTCGACCGGGCCGATCGCCGTCATGTACTCGCGGCGGATCAGCGTGTACCCCTCGCCCAGGGTGTCGATGCGGTCGGCGAGCAGCTCCTGGAGGTGCGCCTCCACGCCGTCCTTGATCAGGCCCGGGTCCACGCCCAGTTCGTGCGAGGAGTCGTGGAGGATCTCCTCCATCGTGATGATCAGCTTCTCACCGCCCTTGTTGATCACCGTCCAGACGCCGGCCTCGTCGCCCGTGCCCTCCTTGAGGGTGCACGGCGGCGACATCCAGTTCAGCGGCTTGTAGGCGCGGTCGTCCGCGTGGATCGAGACGCTTCCGTCCGCCTTGACCAGGATCAGGCGGGGAGCGGACGGCAGATGAGCGGTGAGGCGCCCCGCGTAGTCGACGGAGCAGCGGGCGATGACAAGACGCATGGTCGGCAACGCTACTCGACCCATGGCGGTCCACGCGATTCGCCCTCGAAGGGCCATGTTCGGTTCTGGCTGATTGTGTGCGGAGCGCGACGATTCATATCCGGTCAACTACGCCGTCTCCTGGTGCGCGGCGCGTTCGCGTGCCTACCGTAGTGAACGGGCGGTCGTGACGCGGGTACGGAGCGTGTCCGCGGTCCGCGACGTCCCTTCCCGTCCGGCAACCCCCTTCGCCGAGGGGGTGCGAGAGGAGTACTCATGTCGCTCGACGTCTCACCGGCCCTGCTCGAACAGGCCGAGCGAGGCGAGGTCGACGAAGCGGCTTTCGTCGACTGCGTCCGGACCTCCCTGCCCTACGCGTGGGAGATGGTCAGCTCCCTGGTGGCCCAGCTCAAGGTGGACGGCGGACCGTTCGCCGACAACCAGACGCCGCCGCCGGACGAGCAGGCACGGGGCCAGCTCCTGCGCGCGCTCGCCAGCGACGCCATCCGGGGGGCCCTGCAGCGCCACTTCGGTGTGCGCCTCGCGTTCCAGAACTGCCACCGCGTCGCGGTGTTCCCGCTGGACGGGAGCGACGAGCGGCTGGCCCGCTTCACCTCCACGCGCGCCCAGCTGCTCAACCAGTCCCCCGACCTGCGGGACTGCTGACCTCGCGCGGCACGGCCCGGAGCCCCGGCGAGGACGGACACTCCCTCGCCGGGGCGCCGGACCGGCCCTCCCCAACTCGCCGGCCGGGACGCCGGCGGCCGGCCTCTCACACCAACCGCGGCAGCACCTCGCCGCCGAGCCGCCGCAGGTTCTCCTCGGTGGCCGCGAGATCACCAGATCCCTCCGTGAGCAGCGCGAAGCGCCGGATCCCGGTGACCTCCGCGGTGGCGGCGAGCCGGTCGGCGCACCACCGGGGCGTTCCCACCGGGTGCAGCCCGCACAGCATCTCGGTGTACGCGTACGGATCGCGCATCGCGCGCACCCGGCCGTCCACCGTCACGTGGGCGGCAAGGCCCTGTTTCAGCCAACCCGGCATGGACTTGAGCAACGTCTCCCGGGCGTCCTCCGGCCGGTCGGCGATCTGGCAGACGCCGGCCGAGACGTGGCCCGCGGAGCGGATCTCCTCCTCCGGCCGTCCCGCCGCCCGCGCGTGCTCCTGCCAGGCGCGCACCATCGCGGCCTTCTCCTCGTCCCCGACGTGCATCCCCAGCAGCATCGGCAGGCCACGCCCGCCGGCCATCCGCACCGTCGCCGGAGAGGTGCACGCCACCACCACCTCGGGGGCGGCGCCGCCCTCCAGCGCCTCGGACGCCCGGGGCACCACCGGTACCTCGCGGAAGCGGAAACGCCCGGAGTCCCCCGAGACCGTGGGCTCGCGCAGGGAGCGCAGCATCAGGTCGAGGGAGTCGGGGAACCCCTGCTCGTACGCCTCCAGGCCCGCGCCGAAGACCTCCAGGTCCACCCAGGGGCCGCCCCGGCCCACGCCCAGCGAGAAGCGCCCGCCGGAGGTGATGTGCAGCATCGCGGCCTGCTCGGCGAGGGCGACCGGGTGCACCGTGGGCAGCACGCTCACCGCCGTGCCGACCCGCAGCCGCCGGGTGCGGCCGAGCAGGGCCGCGGCCAGCGTCACGGCCGAGGGGCAGACCCCGTACGGCACGAAATGGTGCTCCGCCAGCCACACCTGGGCCAGCCCCGCCTCCTCGGCGACCTCCGCGGAACGGACCGCGCGGTGCAGCGCCTCGGCGTGACCCTGGCCCGGGAACTGGGCGGCGACGACAAAACTTCCGACGTGCATGGACACTTCCTGCTTTCCTGGCTCCCGAGTCGGAGCTCCCCCACGCGGCATAACCGCCTGACACGTGCCGAGGTCACGGCCGGGTCCAGGAATTTGCGGATTGTCTGCAGAATGAGTCGCCGGTGGGCGCCGAGTGGAGGACGGACGCCGGTGTCCGGTCGGACCCCGCTCCTTCAGGCGGCCTGCCCGGAGCCCTCGGCCGGGCCGCGTAGGCTGGTGCCCATCCCCGCCCGCCCGTCCACGTGAGGTGAACCGTGTCCCCGCGCCGCAACCGACCCAAGGGCCCCGCCGGAGGGAACGGACGCGGCGGCCCCTTCGCCGGCGACGACGACGAGGGCTCGGGGCGCTACGGCGGCTGGCAGTCCTCCGAGAGCTGGCGGGGCGAGGACTGGAGCGTGCGGCACGTGGCCGGCGCGAGCGCGGCGGGCAAGACCTACCGCTGCCCGGGCTGCGACCAGTTGATCCCCTCCGGTGTCCCGCACGTGGTCGCCTGGCCCGCCCACGCCGGCGTCGACGACCGCCGCCACTGGCACAAGGCCTGCTGGAACGCACGGGACCGCCGGTCCACGAGCAACCGGCGGTCCCGTAACGCGCCGCGGTACTGAGCCGCGCTCCTTGAGGCGTGCGGCTCACACGTCCCGGTTGGTCTGGACGGCGAAGGCGCCGACGCAGGCGACGGCCGTCAGCCCGGCGAGCAGCGCCGTCTGGGCGCCGCCGTGGCCGGTCGACGCGTCGCCCTCGAAGATCAGCGACAGGGCGCTGATGGCGTTGTAGTCGCTCATGAACTGCGCGACGTCCGCCAGGCTCTCGTTGAAGAGCAGGAAGGCCGGCATGATCGCCGGCAGTAGCACCACGCCCAGCATGGTGGTGATCGCGCCCGCCGAGTGCCGCATCATCGACCCCATCGCCAGCGCCAGCACGCCCATCAGCGACACGTAGAGCGCGCCCATGAAGACCGTCGGCGCCCAGGCCGGGTTGCTCCGGGCGTCCACCGTCAGCTGCGTGTAGAGCCCGACCACGGCGATCGCCACCGCCGCGGTCACGAACGCCACCAGGAAGAACACGATGATCTTCGCGGCCAGCACCCGGTGCCGCTGCGGGGACGCGGTGAAGGTGGTGCGGATCATGCCCGTGCCGTACTCCGAGGACACCACCAGCACACCCAGCGACACCAGGCACATCTGGCCCAGCAGCAGGCCGAAGAAGGCGGGCATCGTGTACGGGGTGTTGAGGTAGGAGTCGCCGTCGATCAGCCCCGCCATCAGGCAGCCGAGCACGATCACCAGCGCCAGGAAGACCCCGAGCGTCCACATCGTGGAGCGCACCGAGCGGATCTTGGTCCACTCCGAGGCGAGCGCGTGGCCCAGGTGGGCCTGCCGGATCGGGATGGGCGAGACGTACGCGGGGGTCCGGGTCGCCTGGCCCGGGATCTGCCAGGCGGGCTCTGTGTGCTCTGCGTGCTCGGTGCGCTCGGTGCTCATCGGGAGTCCTTGCTGAACGTCGGGCCGTCGGCGGCGTGGACGGGCTGGAACGGGTCGCCGGGGCCGGGATCGGGGTCCCAGCCGTCCGCCTGACCGGGCATCGGCGCGGGCCGCATCCCGATCTGCGGGTCGGCACTGGAGCGGTAGTCGACCATGCTCTGGGTCAGCCGCATGTAGGCCTCCTCCAGCGAGGCGTGGTGCGGGGACAGCTCCCACAGCCTCACGTCCGCCTCGTGGGCCACGTCGCTGATCCGCGGCAGCGGCAGCCCGGTCACCCGCAGTGCCCCGTCCTGCTCGGGCAGCACCTGCGCCCCCGCCTTCGTCAGCGCCGCGGTGAGCGTCTCGCGCTGCCGCGGGCCGGTGTCCGGCACCCGGACGCGGGCGAAGCCGGCCGAGTTGGCCGCGATGAACTCGCGCACGCTCATGTCGGCGAGCAGCCGGCCCCGGGCGATCACCACCAGGTGGTCGGCGGTCAGCGCCATCTCGCTCATCAGGTGCGAGGAGACGAAGACGGTACGGCCCTCGGCGGCCAGCGACTTCATCAGGTTGCGCACCCAGAGGATGCCCTCCGGGTCGAGGCCGTTGACCGGCTCGTCGAAGAGCAGCACCTGCGGGTCGCCGAGCAGCGCCGCGGCGATGCCCAGCCGCTGCCCCATGCCCAGCGAGAAGCCCTTGGTGCGCCGCCCGGCCACCTCCGACAGGCCGACCAGCTCCAGCACGTCGTCCACCCGGTGGGAGGGGATGCCGGAGAGCTGCGCGATGCTCAGCAGGTGGCGGTAGGCGTCCCGGCCGCCGTGCACGGCCTTGGCGTCCAGCAGCGCGCCCACGTGGCGCGGGGCGTTGGGCAGCCTGCGGTACGGCGAGCCGTTGACCGTGACATGGCCCGCGGTGGGCGTGTCCAGGCCGAGGATCATCCGCATCGTCGTCGACTTGCCGGAACCGTTGGGCCCGAGGAAGCCGGTGACCATGCCGGGCCGCACCTGGAAGGAAAGGTCGTCCACGGCTGTCTTGTCCCCGTAGCGCTTGGTCAGGCCAACTGCCTCGATCATGCTTCACCCATCGTTCGGCCACCGCGTCGGAACGGACGGGGACGCTGCGCCCCCATTCGGTTTAGGAGAACATCAGCGGGGCCTGTGGTTCCAGAGTGAAGGCAGGAAATCTCCGGCGCGTAAGCCGCGTCCGCCGCGTCCGCGCCCCGGGACGGCCCTAGGCGTCGCGCCGCCTGAGCAGCAGGTAGCCGCCGACGAGGGCCGCCGCGCACCACAACGCCATGATCCCCAGGCCGCCCCAGGGCCCGTACGGCACGTCGTCGCCGAGCGTCACCACCTGCATGATCCGCGAGCCGGCCTGGTCGGGGAGGTACTGGCCGACCTTCTTGGTCGCCGAGACCGCGCCGAGGATCGGAGAGAGCAGGAAGAAGAAGGGCATCAGCACGCCGAGCGCGAGCATCGGCGAACGCAGCATCGCGGCCACGCCCATCGAGAAGACGGCGATCAGCGTCATGTACAGCGCGCCGCCCACCACCGCCCGCAGCACGCCCTCGTCGCCGAGCGCCACCCGGTACGGGCCCAGCACCGCCTGGCCGAGGAGGAACGAGGCGAAGGCGGTGACCAGCGACACCACGAACGCCGGCACGGTCGCCACGGCCAGCTTGGAGGCGTAGAACGTGCCGCGCTGCGGCACAGCGGCCAGCGAGGTGCGGATCATGCCGGTGCTGTACTCGGTGGACACCACCAGGACGCCGAAGACGATCATCGCCAGCTGGCCGAGGCTCATGCCTGCGAAACTGATGAAGGTCGGGTCGAAGGTGGCGCGGTCCCTGGCCGGCATCGTCCCGTACTCCCGGCGGGTCAGCCAGGAGATCAGCACCCCGAGGACGACCGTCACCACCAGGGCGACGGAGAGCGTCCAGACGGTGGAGGACACCGACCGGATCTTGGTCCACTCGGAGCGGAGGACCTGCGCGACGGCCATGCTCAACCCTTCTTCCAGTCGGCGCCCCACGGCGCCCGTTCGCCGGCCGCGGGAGTGCCGCTGTGCGCGGGAGTGTCGCTGTGCGCGTGGTACTCGACCGACTCCGCCGTCAGCCGCATGAACGCCTCCTCCAGCGAGGCCTGCTGCGGACTCAGCTCGTGCAGCACCAGGTTGTGCCGGGCGGCCAGTTCGCCGACCTGCTCGGAGGCCACCCCGTCGAGCTCCAGCGTGCCGCCGGTCTCCATCGCGGTCAGACCTGCCGAGCGCAGCACGTCCAGGAACCGCTCCCGCTCGGGCGTGCGCACCCGGACGTAGGAACGGGAGTTGCGCTCGATGAAGTCCGCCATCGACAGGTCGGCCAGCAGCCGGCCCTGCCCGATCACCACCAGGTGCTCGGCGGTCAGCGCCATCTCGCTCATCAGGTGTGAGGAGACGAAGACGGTACGGCCCTCGGACGCCAGGCGCTGCATCAGGGTGCGGATCCAGTGGATGCCCTCGGGGTCCAGCCCGTTGACCGGCTCGTCGAACATCAGGATCCGCGGGTCGCCCAGCAGCGCGGCGGCGATGCCCAGGCGCTGCCCCATGCCCATGGAGAACCCCTTGGACTTCTTCCTCGCCACCGCGGTCAGCCCGACCACGTCCAGCACCTCGTGCACCCGCCGCTCGGGCAGGCCGTTGCTCTGGGCGAGGCACAGCAGGTGGTGGTAGGCGCTGCGGCCGCCGTGGTTGGCGTTCGCGTCGAGCAGCGCCCCTATCGTCCGCAGCGGGTCGTGCAGTTCGGCGTAGCGGCGGCCGTCGATGCGGACCGCGCCGGAGGTGGGGTGGTCCAGGCCGAGGATCATCCGCATGGTGGTGGACTTGCCGGCGCCGTTGGGTCCGAGGAAGCCGGTGACGATGCCGGGCCGCACCTCGAAGGTCAGGTTGTTCACCGCGACCTTCTCGCCGTACCGCTTGGTGAGCCCCTCCAGCGCAATCATGGCCACCACCGTAGGGGGGCGCGGGATGCGGTGCCAGCGGAACGCGCGGCCGCGTGCCGGGCACGCGGAAGGCCCGCACCGCGGGGGACGGTACGGGCCTTCCGGACAGGGCCGCGGGTGCGGACCCGCGGGTGCGGACCGAGGGTGCGGGCCGAGGGTCAGCGGGTCTGCTGGGCCGGGACCGTGCGGACCGGCTCCTCGTCGGCGGGGGAGCTCGCCGCCGCGACGGCCGCGCCGGTGAGGGTCGCCAGCATCTCGCGCACGTTGGTCAGCTGCGCGTTGATCGAGTCGCGACGGTTGGTCAGCGCCGCCAGTTCGCGCTCGGATTCCGAACGGATCCGGTCGGCCTTGGCGTTCGCGTCCGCGACGATGTCCTCGGCCTGGCGCTGCGAGGTCTCCACCGTCTGGCGGGCGCGGCGCTCGGCGTCGGTGCGCAGCTTCTCGGCCTCCAGACGCAGCTGCTCGGCGCGGTGCTCGATCTCGGCGAGGCGCTTCTCCGCCTTGGCCTGACGCGAGGCCAGGTCCCGCTCCGACTGCTCCCGGCGCTTGGCCAGGTTGGTCTCGAAGTCGGCGGCGGCCTGCGCGGCCTTGGCGCGGGTGTCCTCGAAGAGGGCGTCCGCCTCCTCACGCTTGGCCTGGGCGTCCTTCTGCGCGTCCGAGCGCAGCTGGGACGCGTCCGACTTGGCCTTCTCGACGATCCGCAGACCCTCGTCGTCCGCCTTCGCCCTGCGGTCCACCGCGTACGACTCGGCGTCGTTGCGGACCTGCTGGGCGGCGGCCTCGGCGAGCTCCCGGTGCTGCTCGGCGGCGCGACGGGCCTCCTCGCGCAGGTCCTTCGCCTCCTCCTCGGCGAGACGGAGGATCTTCTCGACGCGGGCGCCGAGGCCGGCGTAGGACGGCTCCGACTCGTCGGGCTGCGCCTGGACGTTCTGCGTCTCGAGGTGGAGCTCCTCGATGCGCTTCTCCAGCGCGGTGATGCGGGCGAGCGCGCTGTCACGGTCGGAGACGAGCTTCGAGATACGTTCGTCCACCTGAGCGCGGTCGTACCCACGCCGGACCAGCTCGAAGCCGTAGGGGGAAGTGTCGCTCATGGGGTTCCTGTCGAAAGAGACCGGTGAGGTGATAGGGGGAATCCTAGGCTGCCGGGCGGCGTGTCATCGAGCGGAAAGCCCGATTCATCGGGAGAATGCCGCCCTGTTCGGGTGGAAATCGCCGGTCTTGACCTGGGTTACAACGGTCGGACCGTCCCAAGGACACCGAAATTCACCCACCGCTCAGTTGTCGGACGACTTGCCACCCGATCGGGTGTTCCCCGCCGAGGCCCCCGCCTTGACGCCGGTGTCCTTGCCGGCGCCGGGCACCTCGAAGGATTCCAACGCCTCCAGCACGTCCTGGACACGGGAGATCTCGGCGTTGATGTCCTCGCGGCGGCGCACCAGCACCTCGAGCTCGCGCTTGCCCTCCTCGACCGTCCGCTCGGCCTCGGCGACGGCGTCCGCCTTGATCTTCTCCGCCTCGGCGACCAGCGACGCCTTCTTCTGCTCGGCGCCCTTGAGCAGCTCCTCCGCCTTCCGCACGGCGGCGATCCGGACCTTGCCGGCCTCGGAGTTCGCCTCCGCCAGCAGGTCCTTGGCCTTGGCCTCCGCCTTGGCCAGCTGCTCCTCGGCCGCCTTGATCAGCGCGTCGCAGCGCTCGCCGGCGGACTTCATCGTCTCGGCCGTCTCGCGGCGGGCCCGCTCGTGCAGCTCCTCCACCTCGGCCGTGATCCGGTCGCGCAGCTCCTCGGCGCGCTCGCGGATCGCCGTGGCGTCCCGGCGGGTGCCGACCAGCAGCTCGTCGGCGTCCTTGCGGGCCTTCTCCACCAGGGAGTTGCCCTCGACCGTCGCCTCGGAGACCAGCCGGTCCGCCTCCTGACGGGCCGCGCCGACCATGGTGTCGGCCTGCGCCTCCGCGTCCGCGGTGGTCCGCTGGGCCTGCTGCTGCGCGTCGGCGAGCAGCTTGTCGGCCTCGGCGGCCGTCTCGGCGATGAGGACGTCGACCTGCTCGGCCGCCTCGGAGCGCCGCTTGTTGGCGTCCTGACGGGCCTCGTCCAGGGTGCGTTCGGCCTCCTCGCGGGCCGCCGTGGTGAGCCGGTCGGCCTCGGCCTCCGCCTTCTCGCGCAGCCGGCGGGACTCCTCGCGGGTGCGCTCGGCGCGCTCCTGCGCGGTGGCCACCGTCCGCGCCGCCTCGGCGCGCAGCCGCTCGCTCTCGGCGGCCGTCTCGGAGGCGAGCCGCTCCGCCTCGCCGCGGGCCTCGCCGATCAGCCGCTCGCTCTCGGCGACGGTCTCGGACGTGAGCCGCTCGGCCTCGCCGCGGGCCTCACCGATCAGGGTGTCCGCCTGGGTCGCGGCCTCGCCGCGGATCCGGTTGGCGTCGTCGCGGGCCTCGGCGCGCGTCCGGGACGCCGTCCGCTCCGCCTCGGCCGTCGTCTCGGCGGCCTCCTCGCGGGCCCGGCGGGCCTTCTCCTCGGCCTCGGTGCGCAGCCGCTCCGCCTCGGCAGCCGCCTCCGTGACGGTGCGCTCGGCGAGCGCCTTCGCGGCGTCCGACTCCTCACGGGCGGAGCCCAGGATGCGGCTCGCGTCCGCCGCGGCCCGCTCGCGCTCGGCGTAGGCGTCGGAGCGGACCCGGTCCGCCTCCTCCTCGGCCTCCTTGCGGGCACGGTCGGCCGCCACCTCGGCGGCGGTGCGCAGGCCCTGGATCTCCTCCTGGGCCTGCTCGTGCAGCCCGGCCACCGACTCGCGCACCTGCTGGGCGTGCTGCTCGGCCGCCGACACCATCTCGTTGGAGCGGCGCTCGGCCTCCTCGACCAGACGCAGCGCCTCGGCCTGCGCCTCCTCGACCCGCTTGCGGGCCGAGGCGAGCAGTTCCTCGCTCTGCTCGCGGGCCCGCTCGCGCTCCTGGCCGGCCTCCTCGCGGGCGGCGCCCAGGAGTTCCTCGGCCTCGCGGCGACGGCGGGCGGCCTCCTCCTGCGCGGCGGCCAGGGTCTCGGCGGCCTCGGTCTCGATGCGCTCGGCGGCCGTCCTGGCCTCGGCGCGCAGCCGGTCGGCGGTCTCCTGGGCGTCCGTCTTCAGCCGCTCGGCCTCGGTGGCGGCCTCGGTGCGCAGCCGGACGGCGACCGACTCGCCCTCGGCGCGTGAGGCGGCCGCGTCACCGGCGGCCTCGGTGCGCAGCCGCTGGGCCTCCTCCTCGGCCTGGGCGCGCAGCGAGGCGATCCGCTCGGCGGCCTCGGTGCGCAGCCGCTCGGTCTCCTCGGCGGTCTCCCGGCGCAGGCGCTCGGCCTCGGCACGGGCCTCGGTCAGCGCCTCCTCGGCGGCCGTGTGCCGCTCCTCGGTCTCGGTGCGCAGTCGGTCGAGCTCCTCGGCCGCCTCCGCCTTGCGGGCCTGGGCCGCGGCCTCGGCCTCCTCGCGCAGCGCGCGGGCGGCCTCCTCGGCCTCGGTGCGCACCTCCTCGGAGCGCTCGGCGGCCTCCGCCTTGAGCCGGTCCGCCTCGGCGCGGGCGCGCTCCAGCGCCTCGTCGGCCTGGCGGCGCAGCGCGGTGGCGCGGGTGAGGGCCTCGGTGCGGGTCTTCTCGCTGTCGGCGGTGGCGGTCTGCCGCATGTCGTCGGCGTCGGCCTTGGCCTTGGCGAGCAGCTCCTCGGCCGACTTGGCGGCCTCCTCGATCTGCTGGACGGCCTCCTTGCGGGCCTCCTGCCGGATCCGCTCGCCCTCGGCGACCGCGTCGGAGCGCAGCTGCTCGGCCTCGCCGCGCAGGCGGCGGGCCTCCTCCTGCAGCTCGACCGTGCGGGCCCGGTACTCCTCGGTGTCGTCCTTGGCGCTGCCCTTGAGCTGCTCGGCGATCTCGTGCGCCTCGGCGCGCAGCCGGTCGGCCTCGGACTCCGCCTCGGTGCGGATCCGCTCGGCCTCGTCGGCGGCGGCCCTGGTGGTCTTCTTCGCGTCCTCGGAGGCCTTGGTGAGGACCTCCTCGGCGGTGCGGGCGGCCTGGGCGAGCTGGGTGGCGCTCTCCTCGGCGGTGGCCGCGCGGGCCCTCTCGGAGGCCTCGGCGACGATCTTCTCGGCCTCGGCGCGGGCGGCGGCGACGATCTGCTCGGCCTCGGCCTTGGTGGTCTCGGCCTCCTCGTTGGCCTCGCCGACCAGCCGGGCGACCTGCTCCTTGGCCGTGCGGATGCGCTGCTCCTGCGCGGCCTCGGCGCCGGCGAGCGCCTTGGTGGCGGCCTCCTTGGCCTCCGTGACGACCTTGTCGGCCTCGGTGCGGGCGGTGCGCAGGGCCTCCTCGGCCTCGGCCATCCGCTGCTCGGCGGCGCGGCTGAGCTCGGTGGCCTGACGGCGGGCCGTGTCGGACTCGGCGACCGTGGTGGTGCGCAGCCGCTCCGCGTGCTCGGTGGCCTCCTGGGCCTGGGCGGAGGCGGCGTTCAGCAGGCGCTCGGCGTCGGTGCGGGCACGGCGCAGGATCTGGTCGGCCTCCGAGCGGGCGGCCTCCGCCTCGCCGGACAGCCGCTGACGGGCCTCGTTGACCAGCCGCTCGGCCTCGGCACGGGCGGCCGCCATGGCCTGCTCGGCCTCCGCGCGGGACTCCTCGAGGAGCCGGCGGGCCTGCTGCTCGGTGCGCGAGCGCAGCTGCTCGGCCCAGGCGACGTTCTCGTTGACGTGCGACTCGACGGTCGCGCGGCGCTCGGCGAGTTCCTGGTCGAGCTGCTGACGGCGGGTGACCGCCTCGGAGTGCAGCTCGCTCTGCAGACGGGCCGCCTGCTCGGCGTGCTCCTGGAGGATCCGCTGGGTCTGCGCCCGGACCTGGCTCAGCTCGCGCTCGGCGTCCTGCCGCAGCTGGTCGGCCTGCATCTGGGCGTTCCGCAGCAGCTGTTCGGCGTGGTAGCCGATGTCGCCGCCCTCGAAGGGGGGCCGGAACATGAGGGTGCGGCGCGCCTCGTGGAGCTTGGCGCGCAGCACCTCGACCTGGTAGCCGAGATCCTCGGCGTGCTGGATCGCCTTCTCCCGCTCGGTCTTCAGCCGCTTCATCTCGGCCTCGAACCGAGTCAGGTGGTCGACGTCATCCGCCGGTTCCCGCTCCTGGCTTTCGTAGCCCCGCACAGCGCGGTCCCATCCGTCCCCTGGTCGCAAGCGTGTCAACGAGCTCCGTCCAGTCGGTCGGACGGGGCCCCCGGGGAGTGGTGTCGGACTCGCTGGGCAAGGGCTGCTGCCTGCCCGCGCGCCCCCCGATACCCGGACCCCGGCCCGCGGCCGTCACTCCGCCGGAGACCCGGGAAGAGACGACCGCCCCCACCCTACCGGCCCCTTTCGGGGGAGGTCAGTGGTCCGCGGACTCGGAAGGGGCCGAAGTGACCAGTTCTGTCAGGACTCCGTGGCAGTCCTTGGGGTGCAGGAAGGTGATCCGGGAGCCCATCGAACCCGTCCGCGGCTCCTCGTAGAGGACCCGGACGCCCTTGTCCTTGATGTCCGCCGCGTCCGCGTCGACGTCGGCGGTGCCGAAGGCGATGTGGTGCACGCCCTCGCCGTTCTTGGCCAGCCACTTCGCGACGGTGGAGTCCTCGCGGGTGGGTTCGAGGAGCTGGAGGTAGGAGGCGCCGCCGTCCGACGTATCGTTGATCTTGAGCATGGCCTCGCGGACCCCCTGTTCCTCGTTGATCTCGGAATGGAAGACCTCGAAGCCGTACGTGGCCCGGTAGAACTCCACGGTCCGATCCAGGTCGAAGCAGGCGATTCCGATGTGGTCGATTCGCGTCAGCATGCGGTCCAGTGCAGCGTGCACGGAGCGGTTACGCAACGTGCGCGCGATCACACCCGCGGCACGGTGACGCCCCGACTACCGCTCAGTACATTCGGAGAAACCCTCACGTCAATTCCACGGCCGGTCCGGCCGGAAGGGACGCCATTCCATGTCCGTTCAGAACAACGCGGTCGGAACCAACAGCTCGGTGATCGTCGCGGGTGCGCGCACGCCCATGGGGCGACTGCTGGGCTCGCTGAAGAACTTCTCCGGCGCCGACCTCGGCGGCTTCGCCATCAAGGCCGCCCTCGACCGTGCGGGGATCGGGGGCGACCAGGTCCAGTACGTGATCATGGGCCAGGTGCTGCAGGCCGGCGCCGGCCAGATCCCGGCGCGCCAGGCCGCCGTCAAGGCGGGCATCCCGATGAACGTGCCCGCGCTCACCATCAACAAGGTCTGCCTCTCCGGCCTCGACGCGATCGCGCTGGCCGACCAGCTGATCCGGGCCGGCGAGTTCGACATCGTCGTGGCCGGCGGCCAGGAGTCGATGACCAACGCCCCGCACCTGCTGCCGAAGTCCCGCGAGGGCTTCAAGTACGGCGCGGTCCAGATGCTCGACGCGATGGCCTACGACGGCCTCACCGACGCCTTCGAGAACATCGCGATGGGCGAGTCGACCGAGAAGCACAACACCCGCCTGGGCATCGAGCGCGCCGAGCAGGACGAGATCGCCGCGCTGTCGCACCAGCGGGCCGCCGCCGCGCAGAAGAACGGCGTCTTCGACGCCGAGATCACCCCGGTGGAGATCCCGCAGCGCAAGGGCGAGCCGGTCGTCTTCAGCAAGGACGAGGGCATCCGCCCCGAGACCACCGCGGAGTCCCTCGGCAAGCTGCGCCCCGCCTTCTCCAAGGAGGGCACCATCACGGCCGGCTCCTCCTCGCAGATCTCCGACGGCGCCGCCGCCGTCGTGGTGATGAGCAAGGCCAAGGCCGAGGAACTGGGCCTGGAGTGGATCGCCGAGATCGGCGCCCACGGCAACGTGGCCGGCCCGGACAACTCGCTGCAGTCGCAGCCGTCCAACGCCATCGCGCACGCGCTGGGGAAGGACGGCCTGGAGGTCTCCGACCTCGACCTGATCGAGATCAACGAGGCCTTCGCGGCGGTCGCCGTGCAGTCAATGA
The DNA here is from genome assembly GCF_042792855.1 of Streptomyces sp. NPDC056600. Taxonomy (NCBI): domain Bacteria; kingdom Bacillati; phylum Actinomycetota; class Actinomycetes; order Kitasatosporales; family Streptomycetaceae; genus Streptomyces; species Streptomyces sp. NPDC056600. Next base: position 13,451 of record NZ_JBHTVQ010000063.1, on the reverse strand, counting down.
AGGACCTCGGCGTTTCCTCGGAAAAGGTGAACGTCAACGGCGGCGCGATCGCGCTCGGTCACCCGATCGGCATGTCCGGCGCCCGTCTGGTGCTGCACCTGGCGCTGGAGCTCAAGCGGCGCGGCGGCGGCGTCGGCGCGGCCGCGCTGTGCGGCGGCGGCGGTCAGGGCGACGCGCTGATCCTGCGCGTGCCCAAGGCCTGACCCTCCCTTCGGGTGCCTGGCCCGGCCCTTCGGGGTCCGGCCGGGTTCCGCCCGTCTACGATCCCGTTGGTCCCTCACCTGAACGGAGCTGTTGGATGCAGGACGTCGCCTCGCTGGTCGCCCAGGCGCGGGAGGGCCGGCCGCGGGCCGTGGCCCGGCTGATCTCCCTGGTGGAGGGGGCGTCCCCGCAGCTGCGGGAGGTGATGGCCGCGCTCGCGCCGCTGACCGGCGGCGCGTACGTGGTCGGGCTGACGGGATCGCCGGGCGTGGGCAAGTCGACGTCCACCTCGGCGCTGGTGACGGCGTACCGCAGGCAGGGCAAGCGGGTCGGCGTGCTCGCGGTCGACCCGTCCTCCCCCTTCTCCGGCGGCGCGCTGCTGGGCGACCGGGTGCGGATGTCGGAGCACGCCTCCGACCCCGGCGTGTACATCCGGTCCATGGCCACCCGGGGGCACCTGGGCGGCCTCGCCTGGGCGGCGCCGCAGGCGATCCGGGTGCTCGACGCCGCCGGGTGCGACGTGGTGCTGGTGGAGACGGTGGGCGTGGGGCAGTCCGAGGTGGAGATCGCCTCGCAGGCCGACACCTCGATGGTGCTGCTCGCGCCGGGCATGGGCGACGGCATCCAGGCGGCCAAGGCCGGAATCCTGGAGATCGGCGACGTCTACGTCGTCAACAAGGCGGACCGGGACGGGGCGGACGCCACGGCCCGGGAGCTCAACCACATGCTGGGCCTCGGCGAGGCGCGGGAGCCGGGGGACTGGCGGCCGCCGATCGTCAAGACCGTCGCCGCGCGCGGTGAGGGCGTCGACGAGGTCGTCGAGGCGCTGGAGAAGCACCGGGCGTGGATGGAGGAGCGCGGGGTGCTCCAGCAGCGGCGGCTCGCGCGGGCGGAGCGCGAGGTGGAGACCATCGCGGTCACCGCGCTCCGGGAGCGGATCGGGGACCTGCACGGCGACCGCCGCCTCGGCGTCCTCGCCGAGCGGATCGTCGCCGGCGACCTCGACCCGTACCGCGCCGCCGACGAACTGGTGGCGGGCCTCACCGCGTCCTGACCCCGGGCGGGTGGCTGACGGCCGACGGCACGAAGACCGACACCCTGCTCCGCGCCCGCCCGGGACTACGGCCTCGAGCGCTGGGAGCGGAGGTGACCGGCGATGGGGGTGAGGGCGGCGGAGAGGGAGTCGAGGGCCTCGGCGGGGAGCAGGTCGAGGAAGTGGCGGCGCACCGAGGCGACGTGGTGCGGGGCGACCTTGCGCATCGTCTCCAGACCCGGCTCGGTCAGCACGGCGAACAGCCCACGCCGGTCCGACTCGCAGTTCTCCCGCCGCACCAGCCCCGCGTTCTCCATCCGGGTGATCTGGTGCGACAGGCGGCTCTTGGACTGCATGGTCGCCGCGGCCAGGTCGCTCATCCGCAGCCGCCGCCCCTCCGCCTCGGAGAGGTTGACCAGGATCTCGTAGTCGTTCATGGTCAGGCCGAACGGCTGCAGGTCACGCTCCAGCTGGTGCGTGAGCAGCCGGTTGACCTCCAGATGGGTGCGCCAGGCGCACTGCTCCTCGGCCGTCAGCCACCTCGTGTCCGTCTCGCTCTCCATGGACCCCAGTCTACCTAAGATGTTGAAATCCGGACTACTGGGGGAGGTCCACCGGAGGCGAACGCGAGACGGATCACACCGTCGGACTCAGAGACCGAACCGCCGCTGCAGATCGCCCAGCTGTCCGGGCATCCGCGGCATGCCCGACCCGAGCGGACCCTGCCCCCCGGTACCCCCGTGCCCCGCACCGCCGCCCGGTACACCCGGTTCGTGCGGGACCGCCCCGGTCGCCTGCTCCGGCATCAGCGTCTCGCTGGACTGCAGCAGCACCGTCCCGGCCCCGACGAACTCGAACTGGTGCTCCTCGCCGCTGGCCCCGCCGAGCCCGGTCATCGCGCGCAGGCCGCCCATCACACCTCGCACGTACCCGTGGTCGTAGTGGTGGCACGGCGACGGGCAGTCGGCCCAGCCGACCAGGGCCTGCGGATCCACCCGCATCGGCGGCTCCATGAAGACCACCGGCCCGTTGGACGCGGCGACGAACTTCCCGGTGCCGATCAGCGTGAGGAAGCCGGGCACGATGGACTGCTTGAGCGCCAGGCTGGGCTGGTAGGCGAGCAGGTTGCCGGCCCGGATGGTGAGGTTGCCCTCGTCGAGGTCGAAGGAGTTCACGTCGAAGGCCCGGTCGGCCAGCAGCATCTTGCCGGAGCCCTGCGCCACCACCCAGTCGCCCGCGTGCAGCGGGGAGTGGAAGCTGGTGCGCACCAGGCGCTCCAGCGCCCCGTGGCCGATGCCGTTGAACTCGATCTGCCCGTAGTAGGCGATCATCTTGCCCTTCTGCAGGAACCACTGGGAGCCCTTGAGCTCCACGCAGAAGGTGTACGGGTTGACGTTGTCGTCCGCCGGGAGCGTGGCGGGGTCGAAGACCGGGACGGTCACAGCTTCTCCTCCGAGGCCTGGACGTACACCGTGCCGCTGCCGCTGAGCTCCAGCTGGAAGGCCTCGCCGGAGCCGCGGCCGAGCATGTCGCGCCAGCCGAGCGCCGTGGACAGCTTGTTGCGCAGGTCGCCGCGGTGGGCGACGTAGGCCTGCGGGTCGACGTGGACCGGGCGCTGCGGGCTCACCTGGAGCTCGAAGACGCCGCCGTGGGCCATCACGGCGACCGAGCCGTGGCCCTGGAGGGTGGTGGTGAACAGGCCCTGCCCGGTGACCTGGCCGCGGACCATGCCCATCACGCCGCCCTGCGAGCCCATGAACATGGTGCCCTGGCGGAGCGTCCCGTCGAAGGCGAGCAGCCGGTCGGCCTCGACGTACAGGGTCTCGCCGGTGAGCCCCACGACGTGCACCTGGTGGCCGCCGTGGCCGAACAGCACCGTGCCGTTGCCCTCGACCGTCATCAGTGGCGTCGCCTCGTTGGCGACGCGGCGGCCGATCATGGAGGCCAGGCCCCCCTGCCCGCCCTGCAGGTTGGGGGTGAAGGAGACCTCGCCGCGGTAGCCCAGCATCGCGCCGCGCTGGCTGTACATGGTCTGCCCCGGCAGGACCGTGGCCTCGACCATCTTGGAGTTGACCTCGCGGAACGGCATCAGACGTCACCCGCGATCGTGTTGCGCTCGCTCGGCTGGACGTACACCAGGCCGTCCCCCTCGAACCGCATCTGGAAGGCCTCGCCGCCGCCCTCGCCGAGGAAGGTCCGGAAGGTCACCCCCGACTGCAGCGTCTGCCGCAGGTTGCCCTGGTGGGCGACGTAGGCCCCCGGGTCCACGGACAGCGGGTACTGCGGTGAGACCCGCAGCACCACGGCCGGCCCGTCGGAGATCAGGGCCGCCTGACCGTGTCCCTCGACGGTGGTGGTGAACAGGCCGTTGCCCTGGGAGGCGCCGCGCAGGCCCGTGAAGGTGGTGCCGGTGCGCAGCCCGGCGTCGGTGGCCAGCAGGTTGCTGGACTCGACGTACAGCTTGTCGCCCCGCAGGCTCACCAGGTTGATCTCGGACGCCCGGTCCGCGAACCAGCAGGTGCCCCGCCCCTTCACCTCCATCAGCGTCATCTGTTCGCCGGTCAGCCGGCGGGTCACCATGCCGCGCAGGCCCTCGCCCCCGCCGCTGAGTTTTTTGAAGGCCATCTCCCCGTCGTAGGCGACCATCGACCCGTTCTTCGCGTGCACGGAGTCCCCGGTCATCTCGACGGCGAGTACCTTGCTCCCCTGAAGTCGGAACATCGCCACCAGGCGACGGTATCCGCAGGCGGGCCCGGGGGACAGGCCGGGGCGAGGTCCGTGGCCCCGAAAATCCCCTTAGGGGTCGCGAAAGGACGGTTCGGGAACCTGTGGTGCCCCTCACCCGTTGAGCCGACCAGGGGATGCCACAATGGGCGAGGCCCGCTTGTGCGCGCATTCACAAGGTGTGACGTTCTTCCGACCTAAGGTGATCCGTGGACCTCAAGACCGCTGCCGCCCTCCGCCGCCTCCGCCTGGTGTCGGCGCCCGAGGCGGTGTCCTTCCTCCTGCTGCTGGTGTGTTCGGTCCTCAAGCGCACCACCGAGTTCAACGCCGTGCCGGCGCTGGGCGCGATCCACGCGGTGCTGTGGATCCTGTACGTCCTGTTCTGGGCGGACGCCTGGTACCGGGCCAAGTGGTCGTTCGGGACCGGCGCGCTGTACTTCGTGCTCGGTGTGCTGCCGTTCGGCGGGTTCTACGCCGAGCGCCGGCTGCGGCGTGAGACGGAGGACGCGGTCATCGCGGCGCGGGCCCGCAAGGAGATGACGAAGGGAACGGCGGCAGCATGATCGTCGCCTTTTCCGTGACGCCGCTGGGCGTGGGCGAGGACGTCGGCGAGTACGTCGCCGACGCCGTCCGCGTGGTCCGCGAGTCCGGTCTGCCGAACCGTACCGACGCCATGTTCACCTCCGTCGAGGGTGAGTGGGACGAGGTCATGGACGTCGTCAAGCGCGCGGTGGCGGCCGTCGAGGCGCGCGCGCCGCGGGTGTCCGTGGTGCTCAAGGCAGACATCCGCCCCGGTGTGCGGGACGGGCTGACCTCCAAGGTCGAGACGGTGGAGCGCCAGCTCGCGGCGGACTGACCCGCACCCTCTCCACCCGCGCCTCACCCGTGCGAGAAGCCCCGGCCCCTGCGGCCGGGGCTTCTCGCGTGGCGGCGCGCTCGCGGGCGCGCTCTCGGGTGCGTCCGCGGGTCGTGTGCCCGTCGCTCCCGCCGTATTGAGCGACTGCTCAAACGGGTGTACGTTTCTGCTCTCGGCACTTGAGCGGTCGCTCAAACGCAGGGCAGGGAGGGGGAGTTCACGGTGGGGATCTACGTGGAGGCCGCGGTCGGCGCGGACTTCGACGAGCTGTGGCGGCTCACCCAGGACCCGGCCTGTCACCAGCGCTGGGACCTGCGCTTCACGGAGATCCAGCCGCTGCCCGGGCCGGAGGGCGCTCCGGTGCGGTTCCGCTACACCACCCGGGTGCTGCCGGGGTTCAGCGTCGCCGGCACCGGCGTCTCGGCGGGGGAGCGGGAGCGGCCCGACGGCACGCGCACCTCCGCGCTGCGCTTCTCCTGTCCGCACCCGCTCTCGCCGCTCGCCGAGGGCAGCGGCTACTGGCGCTACGTGCCGGACGGCGACGGGGTGCGCTTCCTCACCGGCTACGACTACCGCCCGCGCTGGGGACGGGCCGGCGCCCTGCTCGACCGGCTGGTGTTCCGCCGTCTGATGGGCTGGGCCACCGCATGGTCCTTCGACCGGCTGCGGCTCTGGCTGGAGCGCGGGATCAGCCCGGAGCGCGCGCTGCTGAACTGGATCGCCGAGATGGCCGTGCGCGCCCTGGTGATCGCCGCCTCCTGCGCCGTGCTGCTGGCCGGGCCGCTGCAGATCGCCGCGCTGACCGGGCCGCTGGGCCCCGGGACCGTCTTCGCGCTGCCGCTTGCGGCCGCCGTCGCCCTCACGCTCGCCCTGATCAAGACCCCGCTGCCCGGCACCCCCGCCGCCCGCCGCTGCCTGCGCACCCCGCCCCTGCGGGTGCGCGCCCCCCGTCTGCTCCTGCGTTTGGAAGGGCCCATGTCATGAGCCACGGCTCGATCTTCCGCCGTGTGATGGGCGCGGACTTCGGACGGCTCCACCCCGAGCTGCGGCGCCGGTTCTCCGTCGGCCTGGACAGCGGCGAGGCCTGTGTCGGGACCGGGGTGATGGACCGGATCTGGCACGGCGGCCGCTTCGTCCGGCCGTTCCTGGCGCTCGGTGCCACCCGGAACATCCTGGTCCCGAGACAGGGACGGAACGTGCCCTTCGTGATCGAGAACGTTCCCTACACCGACTCCTTCGGCCGGGAGACGGTCAGCTTCGTGCGGACCTTCCAGCTGGCCGACGGTCCCCGCCGCTTCGACGCGCAGATGGTCATGGGGCCGCGCGGCGACCGGGTGCTGGACTACCTGGGCACCCACCAGCACCTGGCGAGCGACCTGTACCTCGCCGCGGGGGACGAGGGCGAACTGATCATCCGTTCCGGCGAGCACCGGTTCCGCGAGGGACCGCTGGACCTCCGCGTCCCCGGGCTCGTCGGCGGCGAGGCGGAGGTGCGGGAGGCGTTCGACGACAGCACGGGGCGCTTCTCCATCCGGGTCCGTGTGGTCAATCGGTACGTCGGCCCGCTCTTCGGCTACGAGGGCTCCTTCACCGCCGAGTACACCGAGGCCGCCCGCCACGGCGTGCGCGCCGGGCTGCGGCCGGTGCGAGAGGAGGCCCGGGCGTGATCCCCGCGGACCGGGACGCGGCCCCCGGACCGGGCCCCGGCGCGGAGCGGGGGGATGCGGGCGGAACCGCCGGCGCGGGCGCCTCCCAGGCGGCGGGAGCGGTGCCCGACACCCGGACCCGGCTGCTGGAGGGGACCCTGCACACCCTCGCCGAGCACGGCATCGCCAAGGTGTCCGCCCGGTCCGTGGCGGCCGCGGCCGGAGTGAACCAGGCGCTGGTCTTCTACCACTTCGGGTCGATGGACGAGCTGCTCGCCGCCGCCTGCCGGCACGGCGCAGAAGAGCGGGTCGCCCGCTACCGGGAGCGGCTCGCCGAGGTGACCTCGCTGTCCGGGCTGCTGGCCCTGGGCCGGGAGATCCACGACACCGAGCGCGCCTCCGGCCATGTGGCGCTGATCGGCCAGATGCTGGCCGGCGCCCAGACCCACGCCCGCCTCGGGCCGGCCACCGCCGCCGGGCTCGACATGTGGATCACCGAGATCGAGCGGGTGCTGCGCCGGGTGCTGGCGGCCACCCCGTTCGGCGAGTTCGCCGACCCCGAGGGGCTGGCACGCGCGATCGCCGCCTCCTTCGTCGGCCTGGAGCTCTACGAGGGCGCCGACCCCGAGGGGGCGACCCGCGCCCTGGACGCCCTCGAGCGGCTGGCGGACCTGGTCTCCGCCGTCGACGCCCTGGGCCCCGTCGCGCAGCGCGCGGTCCGCGCCCACCTGCGCCGCAGCGTCGCTCGCCCCAAGCGGTCGTCCCCTTCGGCCGAACGAGCGGTTTCCGGTCCCGGGCCGACCGACACGCCGTAGCGCCGGGAACCTCGCCGGTCACCGGGATTACCGGGCCGCCGCCGGTCCGCCGCCCCCCGGTCGCCCCTCCCGCGGCCTTCCGCGCCCGGACGCGCCCAAGTCGACAGCTCCAGGAATATCCACTTTTGTGTGGATAGCATCTTGTCCGTTCCTGATCGCCGATCTTCGATCTCCGAACCCCGGGCTTCGAATTCTCGATCAGCGAAGCGCGGATTCGATCATTGGAGGGTGCTGTGCTGCCGGAGGGCTACGACTACGACACCCACAGCCGACTGGCGGGCCCGCTCAGCGAGCCACCCGCCGACGAGCCCTACCGAGTGCGGTACACGTCGCTGCTCGGACGCGAGCCCCATCGGTGGCGCGCCGTCGCGATGATGGCGCTCGCCCCGCTGCTCACCGGCCTGCTGCTGGTCTACCTGGTGTGGCCCACGCACTGGGTGCAGCGCGACGAGACCCAGCTCTGGCTGGCCGTGCTCGACGTGGCCATGCTGATAGGGATCGGGCTGATCGAGTTCTTCATGGTCGTGAACGTCTTCTCCGTCGCCCACGCCACGATGGTCGCCCGCGATCCCGTGCCCGTGACCCCCGCGCCCGGCACCCGGGTCGCCTTCATCACCACCTACGTACCCGGCAAGGAGCCGCTGTCGATGCTCCGCGCCACCCTGGAGGGCGCGACCCGCATCACCCACGACGGCCACCTGGACGTCTGGCTCCTCGACGAGGGCGACGACCACGAGGCCAAGGCCCTGTGCCGGGAACTGGGCGTGCGCCACTTCTCCCGCAAGGGCGTCGACCGCTGGAACCGCCCCACCGGCCACCACAAGGCGAAGACCAAGCACGGCAACTACAACGCCTGGCTGGACGCCCACGGCGACGAGTACGACTTCTTCGCCTCCGTCGACACCGACCACGTGCCGCTGCCCAACTTCCTGGAGCGGATGCTCGGCTACTTCCGCGACCCGGACGTGGCCTTCGTGGTCGGGCCGCAGGTCTACGGCAACTACACCAACCCCGTGACCAAGGCCGCGGAGTCGCAGCAGTACCTGTTCCACGCGCTGATCCAGCGCGCGGGCAACCGCTACCGGGCGCCGATGTTCGTCGGCACCAACAACGTCGTGCGGATCTCCGCCGTGAAGCAGATCGGCGGCCTGTACGACTCCATCACCGAGGACATGGCCACCGGGTTCGAGCTGCACCGCACCCGCAACCCCGGCACCCGGCGGCGCTGGCGCTCGGTCTACACCCCGGACGTGCTGGCCGTCGGCGAGGGCCCGACCTCGTGGACCGACTTCTTCACCCAGCAGATGCGGTGGTCGCGCGGCACCTACGAGACGCTCTTCAAGCAATTCTGGAAGGCGCCGTTCAGCATGCCGTACGGCCGGCTGTTCCAGTACTCGCTGATGGTCTGCTACTACCCGATGACCGCGGTCAACTGGTTCCTGGGCGTCTTCAGCTGCGTCCTGTTCATGTGGTTCGGCGCCTCCGGCACCTCGGTCTCCACGTCGGTGTGGCTGATGCTCTACAGCGACGCCGCCGCCCTGCAGATCGGCCTCTACCTCTGGAACCGGCGGCACAACGTCTCGCCGCACGAGCCGAAGGGATCCGGCGGTCTCGCCGGGATGGCCATGTCGGCGATCTCCGCGCCGATCTACCTGAAGTCCTTCACCGCCGCTCTGACGCGCCGCCCGTGCCGCTTCGTGGTCACCCCCAAGGGCGGCGACAGCAGTGCGGACCGGCTGCTCACCTTCCGGGTGCACCTGTTCTGGGCGGCGGTGCTGGCCGTCTCGCTGGTGGCCTCCGAGATGCTCGGCCACACCCACGCGGCGATGCGCACCTGGGCGGTGCTCGCCCTGGTGATCGCCCTCTCCCCGGTCGTGATCTGGCAGGGCACGGTGATGGCCGAGGCCCGCCGCCGCCGGGCCGCCACCCCGGTCACCGTGCCGGTCACGCTGCCCGACACCGCGCCGGTCACCGCGGCCGACGTCACCGCCGTGCCCGCCGCGTCGCAGGGCGCGGACGCCACGCCCGCGCCGGAGCCGGTCCCGGTGGGCGCCCCGGCGGAGCCCGAGCCGGCCGCCGCACCGGAACCGCCGGCGCGGCCCGTGCCGGTCGCCGCACCGGCCGCCGTTCCCGTCGGGGCGGCGGCGAGCCAGGAGGCGCCCGTCCCGGCCGATCCCGCGCCGGAGCCCGTCCCGCCCGCCGACGTCCGCCCGTCGCAGCCCTTCGTCGAGCCGCTGCAGCCCGTGCTGCCGGCCATGTACCCGGTGCCCGCGCTGCAGGCCACGTCCCTGCCGGTGCACGCCGTGCTCGGTGAGCGGGCCGCCGGGACCGGTCACGAGCCCGGGCAGCCGGGCCGCCGTCCGCTGCCGGCCTTCGCGGGCGGCCCCGCCGCTGCCGCGCTGCCCGCGCCGCCCGTCGGCGCCGGTCTCGCCGGCGCGGTGCTCCCCACCGGCTCCGCGGGGACGGCCGCCGGCTCCGCCGTCGCGACCGCGACCTCGGTGGTGACGGCCGCCACCACCCCCGACCGGACCCCGCTCACCGGCGGCGCCCAGGACGGGAAGCCGACGATGATCTGACTCGGTGGATCTCGTAGGCCCCCACGAGAAGTGGGGCCCGCGCCCCCGGGGGGGGGGGGGGGGGGGGGGGGGCGGCGGGGGGGGGGGGGGGGGGGGGGGGGGGCGGGGGGGGGAGCCCCGACGGTCAGGGGTGGGCGCGGCAGGGCCGGCGGGGCCACCACA
>NZ_JBHTVQ010000063.1:0-3428 GCF_042792855.1 Streptomyces sp. NPDC056600 | reverse complement strand
GCCCGCCCCCCGCCCTGCACCCCTATTTTTAGCTCTCGGGGTGTACCTCTTCGCCCCCCCCCCCCCGCCCCCCCGCGCCCGGGGGGGGGGGGGCCCCACTTCTCACCGTGCTGGCGGGGCGCGGTCGCCTAGTCGGCGTACTGGCGCAGACCCGGAATGGTCAGGTTGCCGCCGAACTGGCCGGCCTGGACCACCTTCACCTTGGTGAAGTAGATGATCGGGATGTCCAGCGGCGGCGGATTCTCCGGGGAGAACGTCACCGGGAGCAGCCCCAGCAGGTTGCCGGAGATGGACTCGGTGTACATCACCGTGTCGCCGCCGCGAATGGTGGACGTGGTGCCCTTGCCCGCCACCGCGTGGTGCGTCTTCTTGTTCTGCGTGTCGTGCACGACCTGGTGCAGGTCGCCGATGTCCGTGCCGTCCTTGACGACGTACTTCAGCACCTTCTTGACGGTGCCGTTGGCCGTCTTCACCTTGACGACGCCCTCGTACTTGGCGCCCTTGAGCAGCAGCGAGCTGGCCTGCAGCTCCCACGGCTGGTCGGGCAGCGCCACGATGTTCTCGAGGCCGCCCTCCTCGTCGGTGGCGACGGGGCAGTCCTCGGGGTCGATCGCGGGCTCCTCGGCCGTCTCCTCGACGGCCTCGCCCTCCTCGGCGGCCTTCTCGTCCTCCGCGGCCTTCTCCAGGGCCTTGGCGGTCTCCTCGACGGCCTCCTTGGGAGCGTCGGCGGCCTTCTCGGAGTCCGCTTCCTTCCCCGCGTCGGAGTCCGCCTCGGCGCCGTCCTCCGCGGAGTCGGCGGGAGCCGTCTCCTCTTCGGTCTCGGCGGGCTCGGTGGCCGGCTCCTCGGCCTCGGCGGCGTCGTCCTGCTGGGCGTCGGGGCCGTCGAGCAGGTCGCCGAGGGCGTTGCCGATGTCCTCGAGGACGTTCGGCTTGTCGGCCTCCTGCTCGGCGGGGGCCGGCTCCTCGGGTGCGGGGTCGGCCGGCGCGGGCTCCTCGGGGGCGGGCTCGGTCGGCCCGGGCTCTTCCGGCTCCGGCTCCTCGGAGGCCGGGGGCTTGTCGCCGCCCGTGTCCTCGTCCTGGTCGCCGGGCGCGGGCTTCTCCTCGCCGGTCTCCGGGGTCTTGTCGTCCTCGGGGGCGTCGCCCTTCTCGGCCTCCTCCAGCACCTCGACGCAGGCCTGGAACTCCTCCGCGGTCAGGGAGCCCTTGGGAAGGTCGGGCCGGTCGTCGGCCTGGGCGAGCGTCGGCGTGAAGCCCATGCCCATGAGGACCGCGGTCGGCATGGCGGCGATGGCCATCACCTTGCCGCCGGGGATGCGGACCCGGGCGCGCAGCGGCTTCCTGGGCGCCGCGTGGCGGGGCCCCGTTCTCGCGTCCGACTCGTCCACGGCCGGGCCGTGGACCTCCTCGTCAGCCGGCACTGTGCCTCCCGTTCACCTCGTTGGCCGGGTTGGTGCTTGACAGTTCGTCCCACTCGTCGGCGGGACGGCGCGCCTCGGGGAGCCGTGCGTTGACGGTGCCGAAGCCGTGCTCGTCCTGCGCGGCGTCGTCCTTCGCGAACGACACGGCCGCGGCGGCGTGCTCCGGCTCACCGGCGAGCGGTTCGGCGTCGGCCGTCCGCTCGGTCTCCTCCGGACGGCCCGGCGCCCAGGCGATCGCCATGGCGCCGCCGATCAGCGAGAACAGGAAGCCGATGAAGAAGCCGCCGAGGTTGGACACCGGGATGGAGACCAGGCCCAGCAGGATCGCCGCGACACCGCAGAAGATCTGGATGTGCCGCTGGAACCACAGACACAGACCCAGCACCCCGAGCAGCACGCCGATGATCAGCGAGCCGGCCCCGGCGGTGGTGGCCATGGTCATGGTGAGGTTGCCGATGTGCAGGTCGGCGTAGGGGAAGTACCCGATGGGCAGACCGGCGATCATGACGAACAGGCCGGCCCAGAACGGCCGCGTGCCCCGCCACGTGCGGAAGTTCCGCCGGATGACCCGAAGGCGTTCGCGGCCCGGCGCGGCAGGAGTCTCGGCGCTCATGGAAAACAGCTCCCTGGAACGGCGTTGCCGTGATGAGTGTGATGGTGCGTGGTGCTGGGACGAGCGGGGGAGCCGTGAGGCTCCCTCGCCCGTCAGCGAGTGCTCAGTAGCACTCGTGGACACCCGGCTTCAGCGACAGCTTCAGGTTGCTGAGGTTGAAGGTGCCGGCGGTGGTCGCCCACGCGGTCTGCTTCACACCGGTGAGGGTGGCCTCGCTGGCGTGCTGGGCGAAACCGTTGGCGTTGGTGCCCGCGGCGAGCTCGGGACCCTTGGTGGCCTGACCGGCCGCCACACCGATGTCGATGTTGCGGAACTCGGCCGAGGTGGTCTCGAGGCTCTCGACGTCGAGGTACAGGTTCTCGGCGTGGACCGGCTTCTCACCGGTACCCGCGGTCAGCCGGAGGCTGACGTTGCCGAAGACCGGCACGTGCGGCGTCACGACGGACTGGCACATGTTGGTGATGTCGGCGCTCTTGAAGGCGGAGACGGCGACCGGGTGGAGCGCCTTGTTGCCTTCGAGGTCGACACCCTGGGCCAGGGAGCCGTACTGGTTGAAGCCCTTGCCTTCGAGCCGGTCGGTCGTCACCTTGAACGACTGGCCGGAGACGCTGAACGACGCGGCGAGCGCGCCCTGGGCCAGGCCGACGCCTATCGCGGCCGTGGCGGCGATGCTGGGCACCATGACGACGGCGAACCGCTTCCATCTGGTACCGCCGCGCAGCTGGGACTGCATATGTCCTCCTTCTCGGACGTACATCTCCTGGTCCCGGCTGCCGCCGAAGGCGGCCCGGGCCGGGCAGGGATGGGAGAAGTGCTACGTCCTCGGGAAGGAGAGCGCCTGTTTCTCGTACAGCGCGGTATGCGCCCGAATCACCGGCGATCACCCCCGAGCGACAACCACTGGTCGCACCGGACAGGTGGTCTGGTGCGACCTTTTCGGACAGGCTCCGCCGCGGGCGGAGACCCCCCTGTCCTGGACGCGGCGTCTCGGTGACGCCACGCCTGCCCGGTGGGGACCCTGTGTTCCGTGCTCCCGATTGGTTGTCGGGGACACGGAAGAGGACCGAGCGTCGCCGATCGTTGTGCATTCTGCGCGCCCCCGCAAGGGGTCTCGTTACCCGCTGGTAACGGTGAGATGGCCGTGGATCACCCGTCTCGCCCCGGTCCACGACGGAGGGTGGCGGTCCATCCCGTGACAAAGCCGGGCAAAGCGCGGCGGAGCCGGGCAGGATGGTCGGCAAGATTTACTGCCAGTAACAGCTGGGTGTTTTCCCAAGATTTGGCAAAGCGTGGCCGCAACGCGTCCCTCGGGCGGCTCTCTTCACGCCGGCCACATGTTTTCCCCGCACCTTTGAGGCCGAAACGGCCGGGGCGGGACGGAAGTCGACGACTTCCGT
>NZ_JBHTVQ010000062.1:0-38349 GCF_042792855.1 Streptomyces sp. NPDC056600 | reverse complement strand
GGCCGGGTGCGCACAGCACCCGGCCCCTCGTCGTCCGTCCGGCGGTCGCGGCCGGCCCGGTCAGGGCCGCGCGAGGCGGTCGGCCAGGTGTTCCGCCAGGTGTTCCGCCAGGGAGACCGCCTCGGTGAGGGAGTCCACGACCGGCACGCCGGCCTCCTCCAGGCTGGCCCGGCTGTGCGAGCCGCCGGTGTACAGCACCGCGCTCGCCCCCGCGGTGCGGGCGGCCAGCGCGTCGTCGAGGGCGTCACCGATGACGACGGTGGTGTCGGGGCGCACGCCGTGGGAGTCGAGGGCGGTGAGGTGGCGGACCATGTGCTCGGCCTTGGTGCCGCCGGAGGGGCCGTCGCGGCCGTCGACCCGCAGGAAGTGCGGCTCGATGCCGAACTCGCGGACCAGCGGGACCAGTTCGTCGTGGCCGTGCATGCTGAGGATCGACTGGCTGCGGCCGGCCGCGTGCCAGCCGTGCAGCAGCTCGCGGACGCCCTCGGCGAGGTCGCAGGCGGTGACGTGGGCCTTGTAGTGGTGGTGGAACAGCCCGTCCATCACCTCCCACTCGCGCTGGGTGGGCATGCGGCCCATCAGCCGCTCGTAGAAGCGGGGCACCGGGACGCGGTAGAGCGTGCGGTACTGCTCCAGCGTGATGGGCGCCAGACCGACCTCGGTGAAGGCGGCGTTGGTGGCCGCGATCGTGGCGTCCAGGTCGTGGAAGAGGGTGCCGTTCCAGTCCCAGACGATGTGCGGGCGGGGGCCGGTGGGGCCGGCGCCGGGGTCCGCCGCGGGGCGGGGGGTGGGTATGGCGGTCACGCGCGTCCGCCTTCCGCGTCCGGGCCGTCGACCAGGGCGGGGATCTCCTGCGTGGCGAACCACAGCAGGTCGTGCTCGTCGGCGAGGTCCACGGTGTCCTGCGCGTCGGCGTCGTCCTTGTCGGCGGCGTCGAGCGCGGCCGCGGCGGCGGTGACGTCCTGCTCGGCGCCCTGCGCGTCGACGTGCACGGAGGCGGCCTTGGCGAGCCGCAGGGGGCCGGGGACGAGGGCCTCGCCCATCTCCTCGGGGGCCAGGTCCACGGCGCGGTCGGCCACGTCCACCGCGACGACGACGCGGCGGCGGGGCGCGGCCGGGTCGGCGGCCAGCAGGCGCAGCGAGGCGTGTGCGGCGAGGCCGAGGGCGGCGTACTCCAGCTCCTCGGAGTCCTGCGACTCGTACCAGTCGCTCAGCGCGGGGGTGGCCGCGTAGGCGGTGACGCGCTCCCCGCCCAGCTCGCCCGTCCGGTACGCCTCGGCGAGCCCGGGGAGGGTCAGGGGTACGTAGACGCGCATGCGGGCCGCCGCTTTCGGTCGGGGACGAGTGGTCAGCTCAGGATACGTGCGGCGTGCGGGGACGGTCCCCTTTCGGGGTGGCGGCGGGGGCGTGGGGAGAGCGCGCGGCGGCACGGCCGGGAGGCGCGGGGGCGGCCGTCCGCACGGGCCCGGCGGGGGTGATTGGGCCTGATAGGTGAATCGCGGGGGCGGTCGTGGGCCTCGTGTCGGTCTTTGCCCGGCGGTGAGGGCGGCTCTACAAGATCCACAGCGGGGTTACTCGCCGGTATGTCTCTCGCGGAACGGGGATGTGTTCGTGAACAAGGTCATGACGAGGGTGCGCAGCGGTGGGGCCGGGGAGCGGCCCGGGGGCACGGTGGTGGCGCGGCGGCGGCCGCCGGGGCGGAGGGACGCGCGGCGGCCGGGGAGTGGGGGCGGGTCCGGTGTCATCGCGCGGGAGGGGGCGGGCGCCCGGGCCGGTGGGGTGCCGCGGCGGGTGGCGCCGCCGTCCGACCGGCCGACCGACGTGTTCGCGGAGCGGCTGGTGGGGGTGCTGAGCGGGCAGCTGCCGGTGCACTCGATGCTGCGGCACACGGTGGGCCGCGCGTACGACGACCTGGCGCGTCTCGCGGAACGGGGGGTGCTGCGGACGCGGGGAGGGGTCCGACCGGTGGTGCGGGACATCGGGTACTACGTGGCGCGGGCGGGGGCGCTCGAGGTGTTCGTGCGGGTCGGGGCGGGGGAGAGGGTGCGGGCGTTGGCCTTCCGGCTGGAGAGGGGGGAGGACCGGCGGTGGCGGTGCGTGGCGATCGACGCGGGGCCCTGACGCCGCGGCTCCCCTCCGCCGGGGTCTCGCCCCGGGGGCCTTCCGGCTCCCCCGGGGGTGGGTGCCCGTACCTCGCCCTCGGCGGCGTGCCGCGCCGCCTGTGCCTCTCTGTGGGGCCTGAGAGCCCGTTGGTGTCCTCTGCCTCTCAGGGCGGCTCAGCCACCCCCCCTGCGGGCGGCTGGGCCGCCCAGGGGGGCACGGGCGGGCGCGGGTCCCAGCCTTGGGGGCGAGCGGCTCGCAGCACCCTGCGTAAGCCGACGGTGCCGTACCCACGGGACCCTTGCCGCAGTGCGGCCCGAGGCGTAGGCCCGGTGGGCAGCACTGTTTTGTTCCCCCGACCCGCCCCCTTCCCAGGAGGGACCTGAGGTTCCGGGGAGCGAGCCGCCTCGTGGGGACGTGAGGCCCTGCGCCCACCCGCCCCCCAGACTTCGTCCGGGGGGACCCCCATCGCCCCAGCGGCACGATTGCCCGCAGGGTGGGTGGGAGGTGCTGCCCCGCCTGCCCGTTGGGCGCGGTGGGGATTCCGTCGCTCGGGCCTGGGGGACCTCGTGCCGGGTGGGAAAGCTCGTGTCAGAGGGACTTGAGGGCGGCGGTGGTGGCTCGGGTGAGGGTGGGGAGGTGGGACTTGGGGAGGCGGGGCTGGCGGAGGATGACGGTGCGCCAGTAGAGGGGGCCGGTGATGAGGTCGAGGGCGATGTCCTCGTCGAGGCCGCGCCGCAGCTCGCCCCGCTCCACCGCCGCCGCGAGGATCCGCAGGGCCACGCTCTCCTGGCCCGACCGCACCGCCTTGCGCAACGCCTCGTCGATCTCCGGGTTGCGGGCGGCCTCCGCCTGCAGGTCCGGGATGATCTGCGAGGCCACCGGATGCCGCAGCGCGCGGGAGGTGAACTCGTACAGCAGCCGCAGGTCCGTCTCCAGGGACCCCGTGTCCGGCGCGGGCAGCCCCTCGACGGCCAGCGCGGAGACGATGTCCAGGACCAGGTGCAGCTTGCCCCGCCAACGCCGGTAGACCGCCGTCTTGCCGACCCCGGCCCGGCGCGCGACCCCCTCGATGGAGGTCCGCGCGTACCCGACCGCCGCGAGCTCCTGCAGCACCGCCGCGCGGATGGCCTGCGTCACGTCCTCGCGCAGTACCGCCGCCCCGGCCGGCGCCCTGCGGCGCGGCGCGGAGTCGCCCCCCGCCGAGCCGCCCTTCGCAGGGCCGGCGGAGCCCGCAGGGTCCGTGGCGCCCGCAGCTGGGCCGACGGAGTCCGCCGCACCCCGGGGCTCCGCGGCCCCGACGGGCCCGGCCCCGGCGGCCCTGGTGGCTTCGACGGCTTCGGCGTCAGTCATGCGATCCAGCATAGGGCGAAGACGTCGTGACGACGGGACGGTTGCGTTGCGACGTGTTCCCGGCCTAGGCTCAGGCCGCGCGGACGACGATACGGTCCCGTTCCGTCGTAACGTCGCCAACACTCCCGCTCGACGAAAGGCCGCGGATGTGAGCCAGGTTCTCGACGCACCGCACGCCGCCGGTCCGGCGGTTCCCGACCACGGGGACCTTCCGGCGCTGGCCGCCCGGCACGGTCTCACGGTCAGCGGGGCCCGCCCGACCCTGACCGGCTATGTACGGCAGCTCTGGGCGCGGCGGCACTTCATCACCGCCTTCTCCACCGCCAAGCTCACCGCCCAGTACAGCCAGGCCAAGCTGGGCCAGCTCTGGCAGGTGCTGACGCCGGTGCTGAACGCGGCGGTGTACTTCTTCATCTTCGGCGTCCTGATGGGCACCTCCCGCGGGATCCCGGACTTCGTGCCCTTCCTGGTCACCGGCGTGTTCGTGTGGACGTTCACCCAGTCCTCGCTGATGACCGGCACCCGCGCGATCGCGAGCAACATCGGCCTGGTCCGCGCGCTGCACTTCCCGCGGGCCTCGCTGCCGATCTCGTACTGCCTGCAGCAGCTCCAGCAGCTGCTGTTCTCGATGGCGGCGCTGGCCGTGATCCTGCTGGTCTTCGGCGTGCCGGTGGCCTGGTCCTGGCTGCTGGTGGTGCCGGCGCTGATCCTGCAGTTCGTCTTCAACGCCGGTCTGGCGATGGTGCTGGCGCGCCTCGGCGCCCACACCCCCGACCTGGCGCAGCTGATGCCGTTCGTGCTGCGCACCTGGATGTACGCGTCCGGCGTGATGTTCAGCCTGACGCAGGTGGCGCAGCGCACGGACCTGCCGGGCTGGGTGTTCAACCTCCTTCAGTGGAACCCGGCGGCGGTCTACATCGACCTGATGCGGTTCGCGCTGATCGACAGCTTCACCGCGAGCCAGCTGCCGGACCACGTGTGGCTGATCGCCGGCGGGTGGGCGCTGCTCGCCGGTCTCGGGGGATTCGTTTTCTTCTGGAAGGCTGAGGAGACCTACGGCCGTGGCTGAGCAGCGGATGGACCTCGAGGACGCAACCGGGGAGCGGATCCCCACGGTGGTCGTCGACCATGTGGACATCGTCTACAAGGTCAACGGCGCGGGCGGAGGGCGGGGCGCGGCCACGGCGGCGCTCAGCCGGATCGTGCGGCGCAAGGAGAAGGTCGAGCGGGCCGCCGGGGTGCGGCGGGTGCACGCGGTGAAGAACGTGACGTTCGTGGCGCACCGCGGTGAGGCGATCGGGCTGATCGGCACCAACGGTTCGGGCAAGTCCACGCTGCTGAAGGCGGTGGCCGGGCTCCTGCCGGTGGAGAACGGGCAGATCTTCACCGACGGCCAGCCCTCGCTGCTGGGCGTCAACGCGGCGCTGATGAAGGACCTCACCGGCGAGCGGAACGTCCACCTCGGCGGACTCGCCATGGGGATGTCGCGCGAGCAGATACGTGAGCGGTACCGGTCGATCGTCGACTTCTCGGGGATCAACGAGAAGGGCGACTTCATCACGCTGCCGATGCGGACGTACTCCTCCGGCATGTCGGCGCGGCTGCGGTTCTCCATCGCCGCGGCCAAGGACCACGACGTGCTGCTGATCGACGAGGCGCTGGCGACGGGCGACAAGAAGTTCCAGAAGCGCTCCGAGGCGCGGATCCGCGAGCTGCGCAAGCACGCGGGAACGGTCTTCCTGGTCAGCCACAACAACAAGTCGATCCGGGACACCTGCGACCGGGTGCTGTGGCTGGAGCGGGGCGAGCTGCGGATGGACGGCCCGACCGAGGACGTCATGCGGGAGTACGAGAAGTTCACCGGCAAGTAGCGGCAAGTAACGGCAAGCGGCAAGTAGCGGCAGGGAGGGCGCGGGTACGCGTCGCTCCGCGGAGGGGCGGTTCGGGGCGTGTGTCCCCCGGGCCGCCCCTCCGTGCCGTCCGGTGCTGTCCGGCGCCGGCCGGTGATCTCAGATCTTGCTCAGGGATCGCGGCGGGGCGGCGCTCGCGCCGTGCGACGGACCTACGCTCGGGCTCTTCGAGGAACGGGGGAACGTGCGATGCGAGGTCGACGGGGTGCCGCGGTGGTGGCGGTGATGGTGGCTGCCGTGGTGGGTGCGGCGGGGTGCACCACCGAGACGTCGTGGGGCGACGGGAGGGAACTGTCCGCGGCCGCGGAGGAGGGGCCGGACCCCTCCGGGTCCGCGACGGGGCAGGAGCCGGAGCCGGTGGAGGCGTTGGAGCACCGGGGGGACGCGAGGCTGGCGTACCCGTCCGGGCGGTCCGGGGACGCCCTCACGCTCATCCTCTCGTGCCGGGGGGAAGGGACGGTCGAGGTGCGGGTGCCCCGCGTGGGCACGACCGTTCCGAGCCGGTGCCACGACGGGAAGGTCACCGGGTACGAGCACCGGATCGGAGTCGAGGGGGCGGAGCGCGCCGGCACCGCCGTCGTGACGGCTCCCCCGGAGGTGGAGTGGACGCTCACCGTCACCCGTACCGTGCCGGCTACTTCTCCCTGATCTCGTCGAGGGAGCGCCGCGTCGCCTCCCGGGACCTCAGTTCTCCCTCAACCTTCCAACTGGTGAGGTGTGCGCGCGGACTTGTGGATCTGGGGTCGGGCCGTTCGACAGCTGAGGGGAGAAGCGTGATGCGTGGTCGGTGGGGTGCGGCGGTGGTGGCCGTGCTGTGTGTGGCGGGGTGTTCCGGTTCCGGTGAGCCGTCACCCGGCAAGGCGTCGGAGCAGGTGGCGACGGCGCCCTCGGAGAGCGAGGCGGCGGAGCCCCGCGAGGAGGAGGTGCCGCAGCCGGCACTGCCCGACAGCGGGAACGGAAGCAAGGAGTACCCGCGAGCGCGTCCGGGGGACGTGCTGAACGTGCGGATCGTGTGCCGGGGCCTCGGCAGGGTGGACGTGTGGCTGCCACGCGTCAAGAGGGCCATCTCCGGCGAGTGCAGGGACGGAAAGGTGGCCCAGTACGGGCACCAGTTCTCCGGCAAGGCGGCGGAGCGCTCCGGAACCGCCGTCGTGACGGCCCCCGACACGGTGGAGTGGCTGCTGGTGGTGGGGCGCACGCAGGCGGCCCCCGAGGAGTAGGCACGGCGTCCGGCAACTCCGCGGCGTCCGGCAACTCCGCGGCGCCGGTCCCTGACCCGGGAAACGGCCGAGCCGGCCGTCTCGCGGGGGCGAAACGGCCGGCTCGGCTCCGGTGCGGCTCGGCCGGGGTCTACGACCGCAGCAGGGTGCGCATGGTGCGCATCGCGACCGACAGGTTGGCCAGGTCGAAGCTGTCGGAGGTGTGGATCTCGTCCAGCGTCGTGCGGGCCCGGTTCAGGATCGCGGCGTGCTGTCCCTGCCACGCCTCGAACCGCTGCTCCGGGGTGTCCGAGGGCTCGCCCGCGGCGAGGATCTCCGCGGTGAGGGCGGCGTGCGCGGCGTACAGGTCCTCGCGGATGGAGGCGCGGGCCATCGACTGCCACCGGTCGGCGCGCGGCAGTTCGAGGATGCGGTCCATCAGCTGGGTGATGCGCAGCCGGTCGGCGAGGTCGTAGTAGACCTCGGCGACCTCCAGCGGGTCCCGGCCGACCCGGTCGGCCGTCGCGACGATGTCCAGCGTCGGGAAGGCGGAGGAGAACCCGGCGACCTGCGAGGCCAGTTCCTCCGGCACGCCGGCGCCCGCCAGCTCGTCGTGGATGTGCTGGTACCAGGCCTGGTCCGCGCCGCGCAGCAGCTTGGGCAGGTGGCCCCAGATCTGCTCGACGCCCTCGGCGAAGAACTCCACCGTCTGGGCGATGGCCAGCGGC
Source organism: Streptomyces sp. NPDC056600 (assembly GCF_042792855.1). NCBI lineage: Bacteria > Bacillati > Actinomycetota > Actinomycetes > Kitasatosporales > Streptomycetaceae > Streptomyces > Streptomyces sp. NPDC056600. The sequence continues at coordinate 31,059 of NZ_JBHTVQ010000062.1, read as the reverse complement.
TGCGGCCGGTTGTTGAGCAGCCAGCGGGTGGCGCGCTCGACCAGGCGGCGCGAGTGCAGCCGGATCCGGGTGAGGACGGCCGCCTCGACCCGGTTGTCCAGCGCCTCCACGGCGTCCCAGACGCGGCCGCAGTGGAAGATCTCCCGGGCCACGGTGTGCGCCCGCACCACCTCCTCCAGCGACGCCCCGGTCTCCTCGCGGAGCCGGTGCAGGAAGGTGGTGCCACCGGTGTTGACGGTGTCGTTGACCAGGACCGTGGTGACGATCTCGCGGTGCAGCGGGTGGTTGTCGATCTGGTCCTCGAACCGCTCGCGCAGCGCCGCCGGGAAGTAGGCGTGCAGCAGGCGGCGCAGGTACGGGTCGTCGGGCAGGCCGGTGGTCACCAGCTCCTCGGCCGCGGTGATCTTGGTGTAGGCCAGCAGTACGGCGGTCTCGGGGCCGGTGAGGCCCTGCCCGTGCTGGAGGCGCTCACGGATCTGCCGGTCGGTGGGCAGGAACTCGATGGCCCGGTCCAGGCGGCCGGAGCGCACCAGGTGGCGCAGGAAGCGCTGCTGCGAGGGCAGCATGTCGGCCGCCTGGGCGGCGGCGTTGCCCAGCGCGGTGTTCTGCGCGTAGTTGTTGCGCAGCACCAGGTGGCCGACCTCGTCGGTCATCTCGGCGAGCAGCTTGTTGCGCTGTTTGACCGTCATGTCGTCGGCGGTGACCAGCCCGTTGAGCAGGATCTTGATGTTCACCTCGTGGTCGGAGGTGTCCACGCCCGCGCTGTTGTCGATGGCGTCGGTGTTGACCTTGCCGCCCTCGCCGCCGTGGCCGGCCTGCGCGTACTCGATGCGGCCGAGCTGGGTCAGGCCCAGGTTGCCGCCCTCGCCGACGACCTTGACCCGCAGGTCCCGGCCGTCGACGCGGATGGCGTCGTTGGCCTTGTCGCCGACGTCAGCGTTCGACTCGGTGGAGGCCTTCACGTAGGTGCCGATGCCGCCGTTCCACAGCAGGTCGACGGGGGCGCTCAGCACCGCCTTCATCAGCTCGGCCGGGGTCATCTTGGTGACGCCGGAGTCGATGCCGAGGACCTCGCGGATGTGCTGGTTGAGCGGGATCGACTTCGCGGTGCGGGGGAAGACGCCGCCGCCCGGGGAGAGCAGCTTGGTGTCGTAGTCCGCCCACGAGGAGCGCGGCAGCTCGAACAGGCGGCGGCGCTCGGCGTAGGAGGTGGCCGCGTCCGGGGCGGGGTCGACGAAGATGTGCCGGTGGTCGAAGGCGGCGACCAGGCGGATGTGCTCGCTGAGCAGCATGCCGTTGCCGAACACGTCGCCGGACATGTCGCCGACGCCGACCACGGTGAAGTCCTGCGACTGGGTGTCCACGCCCAGCTCGCGGAAGTGGCGCTTGACGGACTCCCAGGCGCCGCGGGCGGTGATGCCCATGCCCTTGTGGTCGTAGCCGGCCGAGCCGCCGGAGGCGAAGGCGTCGCCCAGCCAGAAGCCGTAGGCCTGGGCGACCTCGTTGGCGATGTCGGAGAAGGTGGCGGTGCCCTTGTCGGCGGCGACCACCAGGTAGGTGTCGTCGCTGTCGTGCCGCACCACGCCCTGCGGCGGGACGACCTCGCCGCCGACCAGGTTGTCGGTGATGTCGAGGAGCGCGGAGATGAAGGTGCGGTAGCAGGCGATGCCCTCGGCCATCCAGGCGTCGCGGTCCACCGACGGGTCGGGCAGCTGCTTGGCGACGAAGCCGCCCTTCGCGCCGACCGGCACGATGACGGTGTTCTTCACCATCTGCGCCTTGACCAGGCCGAGGACCTCGGTGCGGAAGTCCTCCCGCCGGTCCGACCAGCGCAGACCGCCGCGGGCGACCTTGCCGAACCGCAGGTGGACGCCCTCGACGCGCGGCGAGTACACCCAGATCTCGAAGGCGGGGCGCGGCGCCGGCAGGTCGGGGATGGCCTGCGGGTCGAACTTCATCGACACGTAGTCGTGCGGCCGGCCGTCGTCGGTCAGCTGGAAGAAGTTGGTGCGCAGGGTCGCCTTCACGACGGTGAGGAAGGACCGCAGGATCCTGTCCTCGTCCAGCGAGGCGACCTGGTCCAGGGCGCCGTCCAGCTCCTCCAGCAGGCCCTCGACGATCTCCAGGCCTGCGCTCTGCCGCTCCGGCGACAGCCGCGCCTCGAAGAGCGAGACCAGCAGGCGGGTGGTGTGGACGTTGTCGCGGAGGGTGTCCTCCATGTAGTCCTGCGAGAACGTCGACCCGGCCTGGCGCAGGTACTTGGCGTAGGCGCGCAGCATCATCGCCTCGCGCCAGGTCAGACCGGCGCTCAGCACCAGGGAGTTGAAGCCGTCGTTCTCGGCGCGGCCGGTCCAGGTCGCGGCGAAGGCGTCCTGGAACCGCTCACGGGCGTCGTCGCCGCCGAGGAACTCCCCGGCCGCGGTGAGCGCGGTGCGCGGCAGGCGCAGGCCGAAGTCGTAGATCCACGCGCCGGTGACGCCGTCGTGGCCCTCCGGGCAGCGCAGCTCGTAGGGGCGCTCGTCGGTGACCTCGACGCCGAGCCGGGTGAGGACCGGCAGCACCTCGGACAGCGAGACCGGGGCGCCGTGGCGGTAGATCTTGAAGCGGCGCTCGCCGGGCGCGGCGCCGACCGGCTCGTAGAGGCTGAGCGCGAACTCCTCCTCGACGCCCGCGGTGGTGAGGTGCTCCAGGCGGGCGATGTCGGAGACGGCGGCGCGCGGCGTGTGGTCGGCCTTGTAGCCCTCGGGGAAGGCGTTGCCGTAGCGGCGCAGCAGTTCGGCGGCGCGTTCCTCGCCGAACTCGGCGTGCAGCGCCTCGGCGAAGCCGTCGGCCCAGGAGCGGGCGGCCTCGGCGAGCCGGCTCTCGATGCGCTCCTTGTCGGCGTCCGACAGGTGCGGCAGCTCGGTGCCGAGCGGCACACGGACCACGAAGTGCAGCCGGGAGAGGATCGACTCGGTGTTCCAGGCGGTGAAGTCGACGCTGGAGCCGCCGAGTTCCTCCTTGAGGATGTCGATGATCCGCAGCCGCACGGCCGTGGTGTAGCGGTCGCGGGGCAGGTAGACCAGCGCCGAGTAGTAGCGGCCGTACTCGTCCTGCCGCAGGTAGAGCCGCAGTCGGCGGCGCTCCTGCAGGTAGAGGACGGAGGTGACGATGGAGCGCAGTTCGTCGGCGGGCGTCTGGAACAGCTCGTCGCGCGGGTAGGTCTCCAGGATCTGGAGCAGGTCGCGGCCGCCGTGGCTGTTGGGGGAGAAGCCGGTGCCGGACAGCACCTCGGCGACCTTGCGGCGGATCACCGGGACGCGGCGCACCGACTCGGTGTAGGCGGCCGAGGAGAACAGGCCGAGGAAGCGGCGCTCGCCGACGACCTCGCCGTTCTTGTCGAACTTCTTGACGCCGATGTAGTCCAGGTAGCTGGGCCGGTGCACGGTGGCGCGGCTGTTGGCCTTGGTGAGGACCAGCAGCCGGTGCTCGCGGGCCTTGGCGCGGGCGTCGGCGGGCAGCCGCTCGAAGGACGGGCCGGCCGGGTCCGCGCCGCGGTCGCCGTCGTGCTCGCCGCCGCCCGCGCTCTGCTGCGGGTCGGAGCGCAGGATGCCGAGGCCGGTGCCGGGGACGGCGGCCAGGGTGTCGTCGTCGACGAGCTGGTACTCGCGGTAGCCGAGGAAGGTGAAGGCGTCGGCGGACAGCCAGCGCAGCAGCTCGCGGGCCTCCTCGATCTCCTCCGGGGGCAGGTCGGAGGCGAGCGGCTCGGCGGGCAGCTCGTCGGCGATGCGCAGCGCCGCCTCGCGCATCTTCTCCCAGTCCTCGACGGCCTCACGGACGTCGGACAGGACGCGCTGGAGGTCCGCGGTGATCTGCTTGAGGTCCTCGCGGTCGGTCTCGCGGTCCATCTCGACGTGGATCCACGACTCGACGTACGCGTCGTGCGGCAGCTCGGCGTCCGAGCCGACGGGAGTGTCGAGGACCTCCAGGAGCTTGCCCGTCAGGTCGCGGCGGACCACGACCTGAGGGTGGACCACCAGGTGGATGCCACGGCCCTGGCGGGAGAGCTCGTTGGTCACCGAGTCGACCAGGAACGGCATGTCGTCGGTGACGACCTCGACCACGGAGTGGCTGCTGGTCCAGCCGTTCTCCTCGACGGTCGGGGTGTGCACGCGCACCGCGGCCGTGCCCTGCGGCCGGTTGCCGGCCAGCCGGTAGTGGGAGTACGCCGCGCCCAGGACGTCGACCGGATCGCGGTCGGTGAGGTCCTCGGGCGCCGTGTGCAGGTAGTAGCGCTGGAGCAACGACAGCACGGCGGCCCGGTCCGGGCTCCTCCCGCCCTCGTCCGTGGCCCCCGCCGGAAGACGTCCTCCGGCCGGGCTGTTCTCAGCTACCCGGGCGGCCCTCTCGAGCAGCTCGGCCTTGGCTTCGTCCAGCTTGGTCTGCATCGTTCCTTGGCTCCTGTCGCGCGCCGTTGCGTGACGTCGAAGGGAAGTCGGCCGGTTGGGCCGAGGTGCTTCCGGCATCACGTCTCGACGCCGGGTGTCCGGTTCGTTCCGACGCTATGCCTGGGGAGGGGACGTGCGTGGGGAATTCGGCCATGCGCGACTTCGATGTCGCGGCCCCCCTGGCCCCCTCGGAAATATCAGCGAGCGGCGCCCGGTCCCGGGTGTCCACCGGGTGCTCCGGGCGCGATGCGAGGGCTGGTGCGCCCGCGCCGGCTATCGCGCTGATCACGCCACAAGGCTATATGCCGGTGAGAGGGGGCCGTCATGAGCCGTATGTGTACAAAACAGGGGGTGCTATTTTGCCGGTCCGCACAGCGCCGCGAAGTGGGGAGGGGCGGTATGGGGGGGCGTCCGGCGCGGGCTCCGCTCAGCCGGGCGGCGGGCCCTGGGGTGTCGCCGTCGGCGCGTGTCCGGCGCCGCGGGAGGCCGGGCCGGGCCCCTCGTGCGGCTCGTCGGCGCGTCCCGGGGTGAGGCGCGCCAGCCGGACGCAGGACAGGGCGGCGGCGGCCACCAGCAGGCCGTTGCGGACCGCCATCACCAGGCAGCCGGTCCAGGTGCGGGCGACGACCTCGTCGTAGAGGACGGGATAGGCCAGCGCGCTGACCGCCGTCGCCGCCACGACCAGCAGCGCCACCGGCCGCTGGGCAGAGCGCCGCAGGGTCAGGCAGACCGCGGACAGGCCCAGCAGCCAGATCATGTACTGCGGGCTGATGACCCGGCTGGTCACCGTCAGCAGCAGGACGGCCGCCAGCGGGGCGTCGTGGGTCAGGGCCGGGTCCCAGGGGCCGTGCGGGGCGGCGGCGCGGGCGGCCGCGCGGGTGGCGCGGACCACCCGCAGACGCCACAGGACGATCAGCGCGAAGGACGCCGCGGTCAGCGTCAGCGAGGCCGCGGCCACCACCCCGACGCCCGGGCCGACCAGCTCCATCGCCCCGTATTGGTAGCGCACACGTCCCGGCCAGCCGGCGTGCGAGGCGAAGGAGAGCAGCGTGCCGCCGAGCGACTCGATCTGCACGCCCCGCCCGCCCTGCTGCCGGACGAAGGAGAGCGCGTCGGCGAACAGCGAGGTGAGCAGCGCGAGGAGGGTGACGGCGGTGATCCCGGCGGAGGTCCAGGCCCGCCGGGTGGTGCGGCCCGGCTCGGTGCCGGCCAGCACCAGCGCCGGCCACGCCTTGGCCAGCGCGCCGAGCGCGGCCAGCGCGCCGCCCAGCCGGGGCAGGCGGCGCGCCACGAGCAGCGCGAGCACGGCGAGCGCGGTGACCTGCACGTCGAAACGGGCCAGCGGGAGGTGCAGGAGCAGCGGGAGCCCCGCGGTCCACAGCAGCGCGCCGAGCAGGCTGCGTTCGCCGTCGCCCCGGGCGTGGCGGGTGAGGCCCGTCCGGACCAGGGCGGCGGTGACGGCGGCGTCCGCGGCCAGGGTGAGCGCGGTGAACGCCCACGGGTAGGGCAGCCGGGGCAGCAGCAGCCCCGGCAGCAGCAGGGCGGCGCCCGCGCCGGGCGGGTACTGCCAGAGCGGGTCGCCGGAGGGGTAGGAGCCGTCGTCCAGGCTCTCCCGCCAGCGGGTGTAGAGCCGCTCCGGTTCGTGCGTGACGCCGCCCGCGCCGAGCCACGGCAGGTGGTCGTGGGTCAGCAGCCAGAGCATCACGGCCCGGGTCAGCAGCCACAGGAGGGTGAGTGCGGCGACGGCCGCGGCGGGGCGGACGCGGCCCGTCGCGGACCTGGTCACCGGCCGACCCGGGCGAGGACCTCGCCCGTCTCCCTGCTCCAGGCCACCACGACCGCCTCCTCCGGGGTCCTGCGCCAGCGGGTCAGCAGCAGCCAGCGCACCCGGTAGCGGCGGACCACGGCCTCCCGCCCGGCACGCCCGGTGGCCGGGTCCAGGTAGCGGGCGGTGGCCTCGGTCCGCCGGCCTTGTTCCGCCGCGCCGAGGGCCGCGTCCGGCCAGGGCGGCGCCACCAGGTCCACGCCGTACCCCGGCAGCAGACGCGGCGCGAAGTAGCCGTCCGCCAGCAGGGTCTCGCCCCGGCCCACGTGCCGGGCCGCCCAGTCGTACGAGGGCCAGCGCGGCGGCTGGTCGAGGCGGCTCCAGGGAACGAGGGCGCCCGCGTGCACGGTCAGCAGCCCGCACACCGCGCCCGCCACGGCCGCCGCGCCCAGCGCGCTGCGCCACCGGGGCCATGGGCGCGGCGCGGCCAGCTCCACGGCCAGGGCCAGCTGCAGCGGGAGCAGGGCGGGGCCGAGCAGGCGGGCGTACGTCCAATGACCGCTGAACCAGCCGTACGCCAGGGCCGCGCAGTCCAGCAGGAACAGCAGCGTCAGCGGGTCGCGCCAGGGACGGCCGGCCCTGCGCGTCCGCACGGCCAGCGCCGGGACACCGAGCACGGCGGCGAGCCAGAAGCGCTCGGGGAGCCGGTCGTAGAGCTGGCGGTGCATCACGTCCAGGCCGCGGTTCCCGGCCAGGGCGAGCACGTCCGCGTACGGCCAGGCCACCGCGAGGGCGAACGCGACGGCGGCGGCCGTCGCCCAGCGCCCGAGCATCGCGGGGGCCAGGTTCCGCGGTGACGCGGCGACGAAGGCGACGGCGCCGAGGGCGGCGGCGACGAAGGTGACCGGGTGGGTCAGCAGGATCAGCCCGTACAGGACGCCCAGGGCGGCGTAGCCGGGGAGGCCGGGGAGGCCGCGGGGGCCGACGAAGCGGATGCCGGGACGGTTCCCGGGGCCGGAGCCTGGGCGTGTGCCTGGGCCGGTGCCGCTGCCCGTGCCGGTGCCGTCGGCGGCGTGGGCGCGGGTGGCGGTCAGGGCCCAGGCCCAGAGGGTCGCGCCGAGGGCGAAGGCGGAGGGGTAACCGGCGTGCCCCGTCGAGGACATCAGGTTCAGGAAGCCGCTCCACCAGGCGCGTTCGGTGCCCCACAGGAGGGTGACGGCGAGGAGGGCCCACACGGGCGCCCACGGGCGGGGGGTGAGCGCGCGGACCAGGCGGTTCAGGCCGGTGAGGAGGACGGCCAGGTTGAACGGGGTCGCCAGGCGGACCGTCTCGATGCCGTTCAGGCCGGTGAGGCGGGCGAAGGCGCCCTGGGCGAGGGCGTAGGGGGAGTAGTAGGGGTTGCCGTCGCCCGGGAGGTCCACCAGGGGGTGGCGGGGATGGAACAGCGACTCGCGCAGGCGCTCGACGACGGCGGCGTGCTGGCCGTAGTCGCAGCACATCGGGACCCGCCAGGAGGCGAGGGTCAGCACGAGCCAGGCGAGGCCGCCGAGGACGGCGTAGGGGGAGGGGTGGCGGGGGCGGAAGCGGCGGGAGGCGGTGGAGCCGGAGGGGGTCTTCGCCCCCGTGAGGGGGCGGGTGGTGACGGTCACGTCTTCCGGCCCCCGGGGGAGGGGGTGTCGGTGGTGCCGGTGCCGGTGCCGGTGCCGGTGGCTTTGGTGCGGGGCTTGCCTCTGCCCTTGCGGAGCAGCTTGCCGGTGCGGGGGGCCTTGCCGTTGCCCTTGTCCGGGGCCGCGTCCGGTGGCGGCGGGGAGGCCAGGTGGGCGAGGGCGGCCGGGGGGTGGTGTGCGGTGGTGGTCACGGTGAGGCGGCGCGCCTGGGGGCTCGAGCCTGCGGGCTCCGCGGCGGTGCCGGCTTCGGCGGCGCGGGGTGCGGGGGGTGTGCCGGTCGCCGGCGGCGCGGTGCGGGGGGCTGACGCGGTGTTGGTGGAACCGTCCCGTGCGAACTCACCGCCTGCGCCCGCCCTCCCCCACGCTCGGCTTCGCTCGCGCGGGGGGACCCCCATCGCCCCCTGGGCGGCCCAGCCGCCCGCAGGTGTGGCGGAGTCGGTGTCCTTCTCGGACACCGTGGCGGGCGCGGCGGTGGCGTGCGCGGGTGCGTCGGTGGGGGCCGAGCGTGGGGGCCACAGGGCGGGCCTGGGGGAGAGGGAGCCGGAAGCCGGGTGGGGGAAGCGGAGGGGGACGCTGGTGGGGGAGAAGGGGCCCTGGCGGGTGGTCAGGGACTCCAGGAGCAGCGGGAGGCCCACCACCGGCAGGAGCCAGGCGATCACGATCAGGCGGCCGCCCCAGATGCCCATGTCGGGGTGCGCCGCCTGGGTCAGCACCCCCGTTCCCGCCGCGCCGACCAGGAACACGCCGAAGGCGGGACGCCGCCGCAGCGCGCCCCACGCACCGGCTGCCAGCGCCGCGGCGAACAGCGGCTCCCACAGCTGGCGGCGGGTCCACTCCACCCAGAAGTTGAGCTCCAGGTGCGCGAACTCCCGCCACGGCGCCGCCCGGTCGGGCCGCTGGAAGTGGTCGGTGAGCAGGTCCTGCACGCTGTCCGTCATGGACGGGTGGTCCAGCGCCCACGCGGCGACCACCGTGGCCAGCGCCCCGTACGCGGAGGCCGCCGCCACCGCGACCACCCCGCGTCCCACCGGCCGTGCGCGCCGCAGTCGGCGCAGGGCGACCGCCGCGCCCGCCGCCGCCAGGCACACCCCGAGGAACAGGGCCTGCGAGTGCTTGACGGTGAACAGCGCTGCCAGCGACAGCGAGACCAGCATCGTGCCCGTCCAGCCACGGCCGCGCAGTACCAGTGCGCAGCCCCACAGGGCGGACAGGGTGAACAGGAGCAGCAGCCCCTCGGTCATCGGCCGCATCGCCGTCACCCCGCAGGGCAGCGCGTAGAACAGCGCCTGCCCGGTGAGGGCGAGGGTGCGGCGGACCCGCAGCGAGCGCAGGACCAGGAAGACCAGGATCCCGCACGAGGAGGCGATGGTGACGCCCGCCGCCCACAGACCCCACTTCACGCCGAAGGTGGCGACGAAGGGGGCCAGGAACGCCGGGTAGCCGGGGCGGACCTCGAAGATCCGCTGGAACCGCTCGGACATGAAGGGCGTGGTGTGCCCGCCGGTCTGCCCGGCCCTCAGCCGCTCCTCGACGGCCCGCCAGTGGTCGGAACGGCAGGCGGAGGCGACGTCCCGGGCGGGCGAGGCCCGGTGGAAGCGCTCCACGTCGACCTTCTGGTCGCGGCGGGCCACCGAGGCCTGTCCGGCGCAGGCGTACTCGATGGTGACGCCCGCCGCCTCCCGCTTGTCCTGCCCCAGCAGGCTCATCGTGTACGAGAGGTAGTTCTTGGTGTCGGGGGTGTCCCGGCCGCTGACGTTGGCGAGCTGGAGCACGGCGAAGACGGCGGCCAGCAGCAGCACCCAGCCGCGGGTGCGGCGTGGGCGCAGGGCGGCCAGCGGGGAGGCGGCGGCGCTCATGACCGCTGGAGGAGGTCGTCGCGGCCGGCGGCCGGAGCGGGCAGGGAGGCGGAGCCGTCGGCGGCGGACCCGGCGGGGGCCGGGGTGGCGTGGGCCGGCATCGGCTCGCCGAGCATCAGGGTGCGCACCACCCGCTCGGCGGCCCTGCCGTCGTCGAACTCCCCGTACACGGCCCGGAAGCGGGCGCGCAGCCGGGCGGACCGCTCGTCGCGCCAGGCGTCGCCGGAGAAGAGCTCGGCCAGTTCCTCGTAGCCGCGGGTCACGTGCCCGGGCGGTTCGGCGGTGACGTCGAGGTAGAGGCCGCGGCTCGCCGCGACCGCGGCCCGGTCGCCGGCGTGCACGACGACGGGCCGGTCCAGGTTGACGTAGTCGAACATCAGCGACGAGTGGTCGGTGACCAGGACGTCGGAGGCGAGCATCAGATCCTCCACATGGGGTTCGTCGGTGGCGTCGACGAGGACGCCCCGCCGGTGCAGCTCGGCGAGGGAGAGGCCGCGGGCCGGGCCGTCGGCGAGCGAGGGATGGAGGCGGACCACCAGGGTCCGCCCGGGGCCGAGGTCGGCGGCGAATTGGGCCGGGTCGAACGGCTCCGTGTGGCCGCCGCGGACGTGGTCGCGGCGGGCCGGGGCGTACAGCACCACGGTCTGCCCGGCGGGGATGCCGAGGCGCGCCCGGGTGGCCGCGCCGCGGGCGGCGTCACCGCGCACCAGCACGTCGTTGCGCGGGCTGCCGGTGCGCAGCGAGGTGAAGTGGCAGGGGAAGGCGCGCTCCCAGACCCGCTCGGAGTGGCGGTTGGCGACCAGGCTCCAGTCCCAGAGGTCCGCCCTGCGCAGCATCCGCGGCACGTCCAGGCCCAGCCGCGCTCCGGGCTTGGTCAGCAGGTCGGCGCCCTGGTACTTCAGCGGGGTGCCGCGGTGGGTCTGGATGTGCACGCTGCCGGGGCGCTTGACCGGCATCCAGGGCCAGGGGACGTCGTTGACGAACCAGGTGGCACGGGCCTGGAGGGCGAGGTGCCGGGGTGAGCCGGGGGCCACGTGCTCGATCCCGTCGGGGACCTGGTGGGCGTGTTCGGGGCGCACCACCCACACGCCGCGGACGTGCGGGGCGAGTTCGCGGGCCGCGCGGTGGATCGCCGCCGGGTCGCCGAGCACGCCGCGGTGGTGGAACGAGGAGTACAGCGCCAGTTCGGGGTCCAGGCCGCGGCGGCGGTGCGCGAACTGCAGGACGCGGCCCGCGCGTTCGGCGGTGACCCGGCGCGCGCGGCGGGCCGTGACGGCGGCGTGGCGGCGGACCGCGGCCGTCCGCCGGGTCAACCGGTAGGCGGCGTACGGGCGTTCCAGTACGCGCAGGGCCGGGTCGGTGGCGGTGCCCGGGGGCCGCAGTTCGCGCAGGAGGCCGGCGGTGGCGCGGAAGAACTCGGCCCTGGCGGAGGGCGGCAGGCGGTCCGGCTTGCCCAGCACGTCCAGGCAGTGCTCGCCCGCCCGCCGGTGCAGGTAGGGCTTCCAGGCCTCCAGTTCGGGGTGCTCGTCGACGAAGGCGAAGACCCGGCGGTACTGCTCGTGCAGGTCGAAGTGCTTGCGGCTGGTGGTGGAGAGGATCGAGCCGGTGGGCCGCTGGCGGTAGCTGAGGCACACGCGGTCCAGGGCGGCGATCCGCCCGGCGGTGAGCAGGACCGGGAAGGTCCAGGGGGTGTCCTCGTAGTAGCCGGGCGGGAAGCGGAAGCCGTGGTGCTCGACGAACGCGCGGCGGTAGGTCTTGTTCCAGACCACCATGAGGAGCTCGAGGATCTCGGGGTGCCCGGCGGCGGTGAAGACGTCGCCGGGCGCGGGGGCCGCGCCGGTCTCCGCGAGCACGTGGGCGAGGGCGTTGCGGCGGATGCCACCCCACCAGTGGGCCCGGACGTAGTCGAAGACGAGGACGTCCGGGTCGCCGGTCTCGTCGAGGCGGTCGGCGATCGCCTGGAGGGCGCCGGGGGTGAGGGTGTCGTCGCTGTCCAGGAAGAGGAGGTGGTCGCCGGTGGCGTGCGGGAGCGCGGCGTTGCGGGCGCGGCCGAGGCCGGCGTTCTCGGTGAGGTGGAGCACCGTGATCCGGGGGTCGCGGGCGGCGTACTCGTCGAGGATCTCGCCGCTGCGGTCGGGGGAGTGGTCGTCGACGGCGATCAGTTCCCAGTCCTGGTGGGACTGGGTGAGGACGGAGTCGAGGCACTCGCGGAGGAAGCCCTGGACGCGGTGGGCGGGGACGATGATGCTCAGGCGGGGCGGCACGGTCAGTTCCTCACGGGGGGTGCGGGGGGTGCGGTGCGGGGTTCCTCCGCCGGGGGCGGGGCCGGGGACGCGGTGCGGGGGACCGACGCGGCGTTGAGCGAACCGTCCCGTGCGTACGCACCGCCTGCGCCCGCCCTCCCCCACGCTCGGCCTCGCTCGCGCGGGGGGACCCCCATCGCCCCCTGGACGGCCCGGCCGCCCGCGGACGGAGCGGCAGGAGTTGCCGCAGGCGGCGTCGCGCCGGCGGCCGCCGGAGACCGACGCGGTACGGGTGGGGCGGCTGAAGGGGCCGGGGTGCGGTCGGACAAGGGGGTGATCGGGGGGAGGGAAGAGGCGGGTTCGCCGAGGAGGACGTGGCGGACGACGCGTTCGGCGGCGTGGCCGTCGTCCCAGGGGCAGAAGCGCGCACGGAAGGCGGCGCGCAGGCGGGCTGACTCCGCGGAGGTGTGGGCGCCCTCGGCGAGGAGGCGGTACAGCTCCTCCGGGGTGCGGGAGACGGGGCCGGGGGGCGACGCCGGGAGGTCGAAGGTGACTCCGCGGGTGGCGCGGTAGACGTCCAGGTCGGGGGCGTGGACGACGATCGGCCGGTCCAGGTTGGCGTAGTCGAACATGATGGACGAGTAGTCGGTGACCAGCATGTCCGCCGCCAGGCACACGTCCTCCGCCGAGCGGTGCGAGGTCACGTCGATCACCCGCGGTGAGGCGGTGGCCCGTTCGTGTCCGGCGCGGTCGTGGAAGTAGTGGGCCCGCAGCAGTACCACCGCGTTCTCGCCGGCCGCCTCGGCCAGCCGCTCGGGGTCGAGGAGGCCGTCGTGCGCCGCGTCGAAGCCGTCGGCGTGGTCGCGGTGGGTGGGGGCGTACAGGACGGCCGTGGCGCCCTCGGGGACGCCCAGTTCGCGGCGGATCCGGGCCACGTCCCGAGCGGTGGCCGTGCAGTACACGTCGTTGCGCGGATAGCCGTACTCCAGCGTCGTGTGCCCGCCGGGGAAGACCCGCTCCCAGGTCTCGGTGGAGTGCGGGTTGGAGGACAGGTTGTGGTCCCAGCGCTGGACGCGGGCCAGCAGTTTGGCGAAGCTCCCGGTGGCGGCGGCGACCACCGGGTGGGCGGCCTGGTCGAGGCCCATCCGCTTCAGCGGCGTGCCGTGCTGGGTCTGGAGGTGGACGGTGCCGGGGCGCTTGACGACGGCGTCGGCGAAGTTGGCGTTGGAGACGAGGTAGGTGGCGCGGGCCAGCAGGTCCCAGTACGCACGCGTGCCGATCACCGCGTGCTCCACGCCGGGCGGGAGCGTGGGGACGGCCTCCGGCTCGACGAGGAAGACCCCTCGCAGGTGGGGGGCGAGTTCGCGCGCCTTGGTGTGGATCGCCGCCGGGTTGCAGGCGTAGCCGCGGCCCCAGTAGGCGCAGTACACGACGAGGTCCGGGTCGAGCGGGCGGCGCAGCGCGCGGCGGTAGTGCAGGCGGGTGCGCAGCCCGCGCAGCGGAGCGGGCAGGACGGCGAGGGCGCGGAGCCGGCCGGCCACGCGGTGGGCGGCGCGCAGCAGGCGGAACGCCGGGTGGCTGCCCGCGGCGAGCAGCCGGTGCTGGACGCCCAGGCTGCCGCGGGGCGGCCGGAACCCGGCGGGCCGGTGACGGCGGTACAGGCCGGCCGCGGCGGTGAAGAAGGCGCGGCGGTCGGCGGCGGGCAGGCGGCGCGGGTCGGCGGCGGCGCGCAGGACCAGCGCGAACAGGTCGGCGAAGAGCGGCCCGGTCCGGGCGGCGGGCAGTCCCGCCGTACGGCGCAGCAGGTCCCCGGCCCGGTCGAGCAGGTCCCGGTGGTGCGGCCCGGGCTCGCCGAGGCGGCTGCCCTGACGTCGCACCCGGTGCTCGACGACGGTCCGGCGCAGCACGGCGATCCGCTCGGCGGCGAGCAGCGCGGCCGGGGTGAAGGACAGGTCGGTGTACCAGCCGTCGGCGAAGGCGAGGCGGTGGCCGGTGACGAAGGCGCGGCGGTAGGCGGCGCTCCAGGCCGGCAGCCGGACGCCGGTGAGGGCGGGGGCCTCGGCGGGGTGGAACGGCCCGTCGGGGGCGTGCTGTTCGGGCAGGAGGGGGCGGGGCCCGGGCGGCCGGGCGGGGGTCCACCAGGTGACGCGTTCATGGCCGAGGACCAGGACGTCGGGGTCGCCCGCGGACGCGAGCCGGGCGGCGACCGCGTCGAGCGCGCCGGGGGTGAGGACGTCGTCACCGTCGAGGAACAGCACGTAGTCGCCGCGCGCGGCGGCCAGTCCCGCGTTGCGGGCGGCGCCGAGCCCTGCGGAGGGCGGGGACAGCACGGGACGCAGGGGCGGATCCTGGCCTGCGCGCGCGGCGAGGACGTCGGCCTCGGGGGCGGGGGAGCCGGCCGGGCCGTCCAGGACGACGATCACCTCCAGGTCGGGCCGGCGCTGGCCGGCGACGCTGTCCAGGGCCTCCGCCAGACGGTGGGCGGTGCCATGGGCGGGGATCACGACGGAGAACCGGGGCATGGTTCGCGCGCCTCCTCTTCGCGGTGGTTCGCGGGTGGGCGTCTTCCCGGGGCGGTGCGGTGCGGGGCGGCCGGGCGGTACGGGGCGGGGCGGGGCGGGGTGTGCGTGGTGCGGGGCGGGGTGCGGGCGTCAGCGGCGCGCGGGGGGCCGGGGGTTCGCGGTGGCGCGGCGACTCACGGCGGGCCGGCGGCTTACCGCGATCCGGCTCACTGCGGGTCGGCTTACAGCGGGTCGGCTCCCTGCGGGTCGGCGGCTCACTGCGGATCGTCTCCCTGCGGGTCGGCGGCGCGCGGTGGGTCGGCTCGCGTGGGGTCGATGCGCGGCGGGCCGGCGGCGTGTGGCGGGCCGGCGGCCGTGGTGGGGGCCCGGGGGACGGCCCGGTGGCCGCCAGGTGGAGGGGCGGGTCGGGGTCGGGCGGGACGTGGGCATCGGCGGCGTTCCCCTCAGCGCTGTTCCGCCAGGCCGTAGCCCGCGGCCGGCCGTGCGGCGGGCAGGGCGGCGGGACCGGTGCCGGTCGCGCTCACCGGGGCGGCCGCGGGGGCCGGGCGGCGCTCGGCGGGCGGGGTCACCGCGGGCAGGCCGGCGCTCTCGCCGAGGACCACCCGCCGCACCACCCGCTCGGCGACCCGCCCGTCGTCGTACGGGCAGTGCCGTTCGCGGAAGTCCGCGCGCAGTTCGGCCTGGGCGGGGCCGTCGCAGGCCCCGGTGACCAGCAGCCGGGCCAGCTCGGCGGTGTCCCGGGCGACCGCGCCCGGCACCTGGACGGGATACAGCCCGCGCACGGCGTCCAGGGCGGCCCGGTCCGGGCCCCAGAGGACCACCGGCCGGTCCAGCGCGGCGAAGTCGGCGATCAGCGGGGAGCAGTCGGTGAGCAGGACGTCCGCCGCCAGGCAGAGGGTGGCCGCGGGCGCTGCCGTGCGGGACACGTCGATCACCCGGCCGGGCGGGTAGGTGCCGGGGTCGGGGACGGTGGTGAGCAGCACGAACCGCTCGCCGAGCCGCCGCGCCAGCTCCTCCACGTCCAGCGAGGGCTGCGGGTGCGGGCGCGGGACAGGGGCGTACAGCACCGCGGTGCGCTCGGCCGGGACGCCCAGCAGGGCGCGCCCGCGGGCGACGTCCTCGGCGGTGGCCCGCTGGTAGGCGTCGGTGCGGGGGCGGCCGAACTCGAGAGTGGTGTACCGGCCGGGGAAGCCGCGTTCGTGGACCAGCGTGGTGTGGGCGTCGCCGGACAGGCACAGGTCCCAGGTGTCGACGTCGGCGAGGACGGCGTCGACGTCGGGCCGGGCCGCGTCCAGTCCGGCGCGGGTCAGCGGCAGGCCGTCGAGGGTGTGCAGCAGGACCTGTCCGCGCCGGGGGCGCACCGGGCGGCCGAAGCCGGTGTCGGTGACCAGGTAGCGGGCGCGGGCCAGCGCCGTCCACCAGGCGAGGGAGTCCGGGGCGAGGCGGGAGGTCTCCGGCGGCACGGTGTCGGCGAGGGCGCGCGGGGCGGCCCAGGCGGTGCGGGTGCGCGGCGACCACATCCGGAACGCGGTCTCCAGCGCGCCCGGGTCGCCGCCGTAGGGCGCGGCGCCGTCCCCGGCGGTGAAGAGCGCGAGGTCGCGGGTGGGCAGCAGCCGCTGCACGGCGTAGTGGGCGCGTAGCAGGAGCGCGCGGGCGGCGCGGAGGGCGGCGCGGGCGGGACGGCCCGCGCGACGGGAGACGGCCAGGGTGAGCCGCAGGGCGCGCCAGAGCGGGACGCTGCCGCTGCCGATCACCAGGTGACGGCCGCGAGCGCGCAGCCCGGCGGGCGGCGGCCCCGGCACGCGGTGGCGGCGGTGGTGGTCGCGGGCGCGGCGCAGGAACTCGCGGTGGGTGCCGGGCGGCAGCCGGTCGGCACGCTGGAGGACGGTGACGTAGTGGTCCGTCATGCGCTGGAACAGCGGTCCCCGCCAGTGCGCCAGGGCGGGCCGGGCGTCGAGGAAGGCGAAGACCCGGTCGTACTGCGCGAAGACGTCGAAGTGCTGCCGGCCGGGGGTGCCGAGGATGTTGCCGAGGCGGCGCTGGCGGTAGTGGAGGCAGACCCGGTCCAGGGTGGCCAGGGAGGCGGCGGCCAGCAGGGCCGGGTAGGTGAACGGGGTGTCCTCGTAGCAGCCGTCCGGGAAGCGGAGCTTCTCCCGCTCCACGAAGTCCCTGCGGTAGGCCTTGTTCCAGACGACCATCAGCAGGTCCAGCAGCCCGGGCCGGTCGTCGAGCGGGAAGGGGGCGGGACCGTCCTCGCGCAGCTCGGCGGCGAGCCGGTTGCGCACGGCGGTGCCGTCCAGGTGGAGGCGGGCGTAGTCGTAGACCAGCACGTCCGGGTCGCCGGTGCGCTCCAGCCGCTCGGCGATCGCCCGCAGGGCGTGCGGGGTGAGGGCGTCGTCGCCGTCGAGGAAGACCAGGTAGTCGCCCGACGCCCGCTCCAGGCCGGCGTTGCGGGCCGCTCCGAGCCCGGTGTTGCGCTCCAGGTGGACGGGGCGGACCCGGCCGTCGCGGGCGGCGAACTCGTCGATGATCGCCCCGCACCGGTCCGGGGACCCGTCGTCGACCGCGATCAGCTCCAGGTCCGTGTACGACTGCCCGAGCACCGACTCCAGGCAGGAGTGCAGGTACGCCTGGACCTGGTACGCGGGCACGATGACACTGAACCTGGGCAACGGCACATCCAGGGGGTGACGGGGGCGGTCGGGCTCGGGCGCCGGGCCGACGGGACCGGTACCGGAAGATCCGAAGGTGTGACCTGGATACGCCTTGTCGCCCTGGCAGGTGGCGACGCCGGACGCGTGTCGGGGCGGCCCGTTGACCGGACCGCCCCTTCAGGTGAACGGATTCGCCCGCTTGCCGGACGCTTCCGATCGAGTGACGCGCTTCCCTGACACCGCGTCACGGGCTGTCGGCCCGGGTCGCGGTGTCCGCCGCACGGGGCCTACTTCACGGCGCCCGCCATCACCCCGGAGACGAACTGCCGCTGGAAGGCGAAGAACACCGCCAGCGGGATCGCCATGGAGAGGAACGCGCCCGGCGCGAGCACGTCGATGTTGCTGCCGAACTGCCTCACCTGGGTCTGCAGCGCCACCGTGATCGGCTGGCTGCCGGAGTCGGCGAAGACCAGCGCGACCAGCATGTCGTTCCACACCCACAGGAACTGGAAGATGCCCAGGCTCGCCACCGCCGGGCCGCCCAGCGGCAGCACCACCCGGGTGAACAGGCGCAGTTCCCCCGCGCCGTCCAGCCGGGCCGCCTCGAGCAGCTCGCGCGGGATCTCCGCGAAGAAGTTCCGCAGCAGGAACACCGCGAACGGCAGGCCGAACCCGGTGTGGAACAGCACCACACCCGCGATCGACCCGAACAGGCCCAGATCGCCGAAGAGTTCGGCGATCGGCAGCAGCGCCACCTGGACCGGCACCACGATCAGGCCGACCACGCCCAGGAACCACCAGTCGCGCCCGGGGAACTCCATCCAGGCGAAGGCGTAGCCGGCGAGCGCGCCGATCACCACGACCAGCAGGGTGGCCGGCACGGTGATCAGCAGGGTGTTGAACAGCGAACCGGTGATGTCGTCGTTGCCGAGCAGGTTCGTGTACGACTCGAGGGTCATCCGCGAGGGCTCGGTCAGGACGGTCCACCAGCCGCTGTCCGCCATGTCCCGCGGCGAGCGCAGCGAGGAGAGCAGCAGACCCACGGTGGGCATCAGCCAGAACAGGCCGACCACCACCAGGAACAGCTGGACCAGCGTCCCGCCCAGCCCGGAGACCGCCCGCGAGGCGAGCGAGGGCCTGCGCGGCGCCTGCTTCCCGGCCGCGCCCGAGGCCGGAGCCGGTGTCGTCGGCGTCGAGGTCGAGGTCATCGCTGTCGGCCCTCCTGCCTGATCCGCCGGACGTTGAACCACATCACCGGGACGACGAGCAGCAGCAGGAAGACCGAGATGGCGCTGGCGACGCCCGGCTGGTCCTCGGCGAAGCCCTTCCGGTAGAGCTCCAGCGCCAGCACGTTGGCGTCGTCCTGCGAGGAGCCCGGCGGGATGATGTAGACCAGGTCGAAGATCTTCAGCACGTTGATCATCAGGGTGACCAGCACCACGCCCAGCACCGGGGCCAGCAGCGGCACGGTGATCCGGCGGAACACCTGCCACTCGGTGGCCCCGTCCACCCGGGCCGCCTCCATCAGCTCCCGCGGCACCCCGGCGAGGCCCGCGGCGATCAGCACCATCGCGAACCCGGCCCACATCCACACGTACGACCCGATCACCGCCGGGGTGACCAGCGACGGACCGAGCCAGTCGATCCCGTTGTACGGCTCGCGGAAGTTGTCGGCCGGCAGCCGCAGCAGCGCCCCGTCGGCCTCGGCGGACAGGCTGAAGGAGCCGTCCGAGGCCGCCGTGGCCCGGTCCACCACCTTGCCGTCCTTGACCGCCTCGATCCGCATGCCCGGATAGCCGACCTCGGTGGCGTCCGGCTCGTTGAGCGCGCCCACGCCCTTGCCGCGGGTGAAGTCCTGCCAGGTCACCCCGGTGATCCGGTCCTGCCCGGCCTTCGCCGGGCGGGCCGGGGAGGCGTCGTCGGGCATCACGTCGGGGGCGACGCCCACCAGCGGCAGCGACACCGGCGTGCCGACGCGCACCGGGTCGGTGGTGACGAACGCGCCGCCGCCGGCCGGCTTCAGCGGCGACTCGCGCCCCGGGTGCGCCTTGGGGAAGGCGGAGGACTCCGCGAAGGTGTCGTGCACCCCCACCCACACCGCGTTGGCGACGCCCTTGTCCGGGTCCTGGTCGTAGACCAGGCGGAAGATGATGCCCGCGGCCAGCATGGAGATCGCCATCGGCATGAAGACGACCAGCTTGAACGCCGTGCCCCAGCGCACCCGTTCGGTGAGCACGGCGAAGATCAGGCCGAGCGCGGTGGCAACGGCCGGCGCCACCACCACCCAGATGAGGTTGTTGGTCAGCGCCCGCAGGATGCCGTCGTCGGTGAAGAGCTCGACGTAGTTGTCGAAGCCGGCGAAGTTCTCACCGGTGCGGTCGAAGAGGCTGCGCAGCAGCGAGTACCCGATCGGGTACACCACCAGGGCGCCCAGCAGCACCAGGGCGGGCAGCAGGAACAGGAACGGGAGGGCGGACGCCCGTCTCCGGGACGCCCGGCCGCGGGGGGACGGCGGGGCGGAGGGCGCCCCGGCGGGCTCTGCCGCCGGGGACCCCTCCTTGGTCACGGCCGGATCCAT
Source organism: Streptomyces sp. NPDC056600 (assembly GCF_042792855.1). Classification (NCBI taxonomy): domain Bacteria; kingdom Bacillati; phylum Actinomycetota; class Actinomycetes; order Kitasatosporales; family Streptomycetaceae; genus Streptomyces; species Streptomyces sp. NPDC056600. The sequence continues at coordinate 11,347 of NZ_JBHTVQ010000062.1, read as the reverse complement.
CGGGCCTCAGTCCCCGTAGGCCTTGGCCGCGGCGGCCTCCAGCTTCTTCTGGGCGCCCTCGACGTCCTTCGGGTTCTTCAGGAAGTCCTGGAGGATCTTCCACTCGCCCTTGCCGGGCGTGCCGCCGAAGGCCTGCGGGGCCTGGTCCGACATGTCGAACCGGAAGTCGTCACCGGCCTCGATCAGCGCCTCGGCCATCTTGCGCTGCACCTCGTTCGGGTAGGCGGACGAGTCCACCGCCTTGTTCGGCGAGAGGTAGCCGCCCAGCTTCGCCTGGATGCCGGCGGCGTCCGGGGAGGCCAGGAAGGTGGCCAGCGCCTGCGAGGCCTTGGAGTCCTCGAGGATCACCGCGGCGTCGCCGCCGGAGACCACCGGAGCGCTGTCGCCGACCGCCGGGAAGGGGAACACCTTGGCGTCGGTGCCGACCTTCGCGTCCGTCTCACCGATGTTGACCTGCACGAAGTCGCCCTCGTAGACCATGGCGGCCTTCGGCTGGTCGCCCTTGCTGAAGGTCTGGGTCACCGAGGCGGGGAACTCCGTCTGCAGCGCGCCGTCGGCGCCGCCCGCGACGTAGTCCGCCTTGCCCCACACCTGGGCCAGGGTGGTCAGGGCCTCCTTGACCGACGGGTCGGTCCACTTGATCTCGTGCTTGGCCAGCTGGTCGTACTTCTCCGGGCCGGCCTGCGAGAGGTAGACGTTCTCGAACCAGTCGGTCAGCGTCCAGCCGTCGGCGCCGCCCACCGAGAACGGGGTCACGCCGGAGTCGTAGACGGCCTGGGCGGTGGCCATCAGCTCGTCCCAGCTCTTGGGCTCCTTCGCGCCCGCGTTCTCGAAGACCTGGGTGTTGTACCAGATCAGGGACTTGTTGGCGGCCTTGTAGTAGACCCCGTACGGCTTGCCCTCGTGGGAGCCGAGGTCCTGCCAGCCCTGGCTGTAGTTCTTGGCGAGCTGCGCCTTGGCCTCCTCGCCGAGCGGCTTGGCCCAGCCCTTCTCCACGGCCTGGTGGATGGCGCCGACCTGCGGCAGCATCGCCACGTCCGGCGGGGCGCCGCCGGCGATCTTGGAGCCGAGGAAGTTGATGATCGGGTCCTGGGCGGGCACGAACTTCACCGTCGCGCCGGTGCGATTCTCGAACTCCGCGAGGACCTTCTTGAAGTTCTCCTGCTCCGTGCCGGTCCAGACGGCGGCGACCTCGAGGGTCTCCCCGTCGAGCTTCGGCAGGTCGACGGTCTCCTTCGCGGCGCCGCCGCCGGCGGCCTTGTCCTTGTCCTTCTTCCCGTCGTCACCGCCGCCGCAGGCCGCGAGGGCGAGGGCCAGGGAGGTGGCCACCAGGGCGGTGGGTATCCGAGAGGTTGTCAGCGCCTTGCGTACGCGCATCGTTGCCCCGTTCTTCGTTCGTCGCTGAACGTGTCGGTGGACGTTGCGACTTGCGCCTTCCCAGGGGAAGTGCGGGTTACGCGCGCGTTGCTGACGCGGGCTCGGTGCCGTGGGCGTGTCGCCCTGATCGTTGCCCCGCCGTTACTTTTCGCCCCTGGGTGCGGCGGGGCGGGCGCCCCGTCCCGCCCGGGGCCACGCCCGGCACGGGGCGCCCCCGTACCGCCGGGGGCCACCCCGCGGCTTGCGGATCCGCGCTCCCCGCACCCTTCGGGCAGTCGTGCCGCTGGGCCAGCGGGCGGTGCGAGTTCACGCTCCCCGCCCCCCTGCGGGCAATCGTGCCGCTGGGGCGATGGGGGTCCTCCCCCAGACTTCGTCCGGGGGTACCCCCACCTGCTCGAGCGAAGCCGAGAGCTTGGGGGTGGGGGTACCCCCTGGACGAAGTCCTTGGGGGAGGTGGGCGCAGGGGCCCACGTCCCCACGAGACAGCTCGCTCCACGCGACGTAAGCCCCTCTGGGAAGGGGGCGGGTCGGGGGAACGAGAGGGTGCTGCCACCGGGGCTCAGCCCTGACCCCGGCTGCGGCCAGGTCTCGTGCTTATGGTGCCGGAGGCTTGCGCACGGTGGGGCGAGCCGCTCGCCGCGGAGGCGCCGCCCCTGCGCCCGCCCGTGCCGCCCCCTGGGCGGCCCAGCCGCCCGCAGGGGGGCGGGCGGGCCGCCCGCAGGGGGGGGCGGGCGGGCCGTCCGGAGGGGGCGGCGCAACCGGGAGGGGGCGGCGCAACCGGGAGGGGGCGGCGCGACACCGGGAGGGATCGGCGTGCCGCCTCCCGAGGGGCGGGGCCTAGCGCGCGGCGGCGGACGGGACGGTGGAGGTGGGGTGCTGGGCGGCGGCGCGGGTGAGGGCGCTGGTGAGGAGGGCGAGGTCGGTGGGGCCGTTGCCGAGTTCGCGGACGGGGCGGCGGGTGGGGGGATCGCCCATGCGGGACCAGTCCAGGGGCTGCACGGTGGGCCGCAGCGTCCCCGTGCGGGGGATACGGCCCGTCACCCTCCCGCCCTGGAAGGGCGTGACCGACCCGCCGGGCGCGAGGAGACGCCCGCGTCCCGTCGGTGCGCCGTCGTCGAGCAGGACGCGCAGGGAGGACAGACGCCCGGGCTCCGAACCCTCCGCCGAGACCGCCGCCGCGACCAGGTGGACGCCCAGCCGCCCCCCGTCCCGCGTCACCGCCTCCAGCGCCCGCACCACCGAACCCGCGGACGGACGGCCCGGCGCCCCGAGCGCGGGGTGCAGCAGCGCGTCGAGGTCGTCCACCACGACCACCAGTCGCGGCATCGTCACCGGATCGGCCGGCCCCGCCGCCGCGGACCCCCGCTGCGGCACGACCCGCGCCGGCATCCGGCCCGCGTGCCAGGAGGCGAAGTCCATCAGCCCCAGCACCTCGCCGCGCCGCTTCAGCTCGGCGGTCAGCGACTGCGCGAACTCCCGCATGATGAGCGGGTCGTTGGCGACCAGCCGGCCCGTGACGTGCGGGATCTCGGCGCACGGCTCGAGCCCCTGGGCGCGCGGCGACGCGGAACCGTCCACCAGCAGCACCGCGAGCCGCTCGGGCCGTTCCGCGGACGCCAGCGAGGCCACCACGGCCCGCAGCAGCTCCGTGCGCCCGCTGCCGACGGCGCCCTCGGCCAGCAGGTGCGGCCCCTCGGCCGCGAGGTCCACGGCGACCGGCCCGTGCGGACCCGCGCCCAGGACGGCGACCGCGCGGCCGCCGGGTGAGTCCGGGTCGTCCGCGGCGTCGGCCCAGCGGGCCAGGAGGGAGGACGGGGTGGCGCGGGCGAGGCCCAGTTCGTCGAGCAGCCGCGCCGCGTCGGGCAGCGGCTGCGAGGGCCCGGGCTGCGGCCCGCGGGAGCCCGCCGCCCCCGGCGACGGGGACGGTGGCGCGTCGGCCCGCAACGGGGCCAGCGCCCGGGCGAACCGCTCGGCCCACGCCGGCGACACCGCGTCGACCGCGCCCACCGTGCCGTGGCCCACCGGCGCGGTCCGCGGCAGCACCGGCCCGGCCGGGGTGGCGGAGCCGGACCCCGAGCGCGGCGCCGGGACGCCGCTCACCGGCGCGAGCCGCAGCAACCGCAGCGCCGTGGCGACGTCGCCGCTGAGCAGCGCCACCGCCCCGCAGGCGCGGAAGGCGGGGACCAGGGAGCACGCCGTCTCGTAGGTCTCGGTGAGCGGGGAGGCGGGGGAGGCCGGTGCGGTCTCGGCCAGGCACAGCACGTGCACGCCGGCCCGCGGACCGTTCAGCGTCAGCCGGGACACCGCGTCCCGCACGTCCGCGCCGCCGGGGTCGCCGTCGACCACCAGCACGGTGGAACGCAGCCCGCCGGTCCGCGGGGCGGCCGGGCCGCCGGGCCCGTTGGGGGCGGGTGACGGCGCGGCCGCTGAGTCGGCGACCCGGCGCAGCAGTTCCTCGGTCCGGGCGGCGGCCTGGTCGCGGTCGTGCGCCAGCAGCAGGCGGCAGTCCTGACCCTGGGTGGGGCGCACGTGGGGGAGCAGGCCGAGCCAGGCCCACTCCGCGGTCCGCTCCTCCAGGGGGCGCGAGCGGTCCGCGCTGATCAGCACGATCTCCAGGATGTCCGGGGAGTGCAGCGCGGCCAGCTGCGCCAGCACCGCGCGGGCCAGCCCGGCCAGCCGGGGGCGGGGCCCCGCGAGCCCCAGCGACCCGGCCTCGCGCAGGGCGGCGGTCACCGGCACGGCGGGCAGCAGGCCCTCGCCGTCGGGGGACGGCCGGTCAGCGGTGCCGAGGCGGACCGTGAGCGCCTCGGGGTGGTCGTGGCCGCGCTCCCACAGGCGCGGGCCGGGGCCCAGCGCGGTGAGCAGCAGCTCGGCCGGGTCCGGCCAGGTGTCGGGGCGGCGGGGGACGGTGGCCCAGCCGTCGGTGTGCGCGGTCCGTCCGGAGGAGGCGGCGTCGGCGCGCTCGCCCCCGCTCCGGCCGGCGGTCAGTCGCCGGGCCCACGCCGTTATGCCCCGCCGCCGGGCGGGCTCCCCGGCCTCACCGGGGGCCGCGGCCTCGCCGGGGGCCGTGGGGGCGCCGGGCGCCCCTCCGTACGCGGATCCGTACGCGACTCCGGTGGGACCGTCGGCCGCGGGCGCGTCGCCCCGGCCGCCGGTGGCCGCGGACGCCGCGAGCCGCCCGGAGTGCCCGGAGGGGGTCCCGGGGAACGCGTCGGGGCCGCCCGGCACGCCGGCGGCCTCCCCGGCCGGGCCCTCGCCGGTGGCGCCCCGGGCGGTCCCGCCACCCCGGGTCTCCCGGGCGTCCCAGCCCTCCTGTCGGTACCGGTCCTCCTGCCGGACCCAGCCCCCTTGCCGTTCCCAGGCGCCCCGTGACCCCTGCGCGTCCTGCGCGTGCGCGTCCTGCGCTTCCTGCGCGGCTGCGGTGCGGTCGGCCCGGGCAGCAGCCGGAGCGCCGTGCGCGCCGGGCGCACCAGAACCCACCGTGGGGTCCGGACCGCCGGAGCCGGGACCGCCGGGCCCCACGGACAGCCGGAGGCACCCCTCGCCGTCCGCCGTCACCGGCGAGGGCGGCACGGAGGCGGGCAGGGCGAGCCGCAGCGTGGACTCCCCGACCCGCAGCAGCGCCCCCGGCGCCAGCGGGACCGGCCCGGAGTCCAGGACCCGGCCGTCGAGCCGCGTGCCGTTGGTGGAGCGCAGGTCGGCAACGGTCACCGAACCGTCCGGGGCGACGGTGACCGCGCAGTGCGTGCGGGAGACGTCCGGGTCGTCGAGCGGGATCTCGGCGTCGACGGAGCGGCCGACGGTGACCTGGCCCCCGTGCAGCAGGTGGACGCCGCCCGCGTCGGGACCGGCGACCACGTGCAGCTCGGCGACCGCGGCCGGCCCGGTGCCGTCCTGCGCGCCGAGGTGGCCGTCGGGGTCGGCGGGCGCGCCCAGCGACAGCACCGCGCCGTCCACCAGAGGGGGTTCGCCCAGCACCCGGCGCAGCGGGTCCAGCCGCTCGGCCCCGGCGTACAGGGCGGTCCCGCCCCCGTCCCCGCCGGGAACCGCCGTGGCCAGGTCCGCCGCCACGGCCGCCAGCGTGGTGCCGGCGGGGGCGGTGACCAGCACGTCGCGGCTCGCGGCGGTGGGGTTCAGCGGGTCTACGACGGTCAGCCGGATCTGCATCGCCGTCAGCGATCCCTTCCGCTCGGGCGCCCGTGGCAGTGGTCGACGCCCCGGGTCCCCCACCGCGCCGTCCCCAACCGCCCGCAGAGCACGTCGGCCTGTAGCTGTAGCAGGGTGCATCCTCGCACCCGGGACGCGGCCCGCGCCCGCGGGCCACCCTCAAGTGATCTTGATTGGTCACCTGTGTCCTGGAAAGTGGCCCATTCAACACCTGTTCATGACTGATTACGCTCGCTCGCGGAAACCAAGCGACCGGGATGCACGTCTTTCCGTGCGGGGAGCCCCACCGCGCCCCGCACGGCGTGCCCCACCCGGCGCCGCCTCACCGGCCGTGTCCGGACCGAGACGGATCCGGGCATGCCGACGACCGCCGCCACCGGGCCCCACGGCCTTACAGTGGGCAGGACCGGTCGCCGAAGCGCCGGTGCGAGTGATCACGACCAGCAGGGAGCACATGACGTGCGGCCGGTAGGCAGCAAGTACCTGCTCGAGGAGCCGATCGGACGCGGCGCCACGGGCACCGTCTGGCGAGCCAGCCAGCGTGAGACCGCGGGGGCCGAGGCCGCCGTCGCCGGGCAGCCCGGCGAGACCGTCGCCATCAAGGTCCTCAAGGAGGAGCTGGCGAGCGACCCCGACGTCGTGATGCGCTTCCTCCGCGAGCGCTCCGTCCTGCTCCGGCTCACCCACGACAACATCGTCCGGGTGCGCGACCTGGTCGTCGAGGGCGACCTGCTCGCCCTGGTGATGGACCTGATCGAGGGCCCCGACCTGCACCGCTACCTGCGGGAGAACGGCCCCTTCAGCCCGGTCGCCGCCTCCCTGCTCACGGCGCAGATCGCCGACGCGCTGGCCGCCAGCCACGCGGACGGCGTGGTGCACCGCGACCTCAAGCCCGCCAACGTCCTGCTGCGCCAGACCGGCGGCGAGCTGCACCCGATGCTGACCGACTTCGGCATCGCCCGCCTCGCCGACTCCCCGGGCCTGACCCGCACCAGCGAGTTCGTCGGCACGCCGTCGTACGTGGCCCCGGAGTCCGCCGAGGGCCGCCCGCAGACCTCGGCGGTCGACATCTACGGCGCCGGCATCCTGCTCTACGAGCTGGTCACCGGCCGCCCGCCGTTCGGCGGCGGCAGCGCGCTCGAGGTGCTCCAGCAGCACCTCAACGCCGAGCCGCGCCGTCCCTCCACGCTGCCCGAGCCGCTGTGGACGGTCATCGAGCGCTGCCTGCGCAAGAACCCCGACGAGCGCCCCAGCGCGGTCGGCCTGGCCCGCGCGCTGCGCGTGGTCGCCGACGGCGTGGGCCTGCGGGCCAGCTCGGCGCAGATCGTGGCCGCCGACAACGTCGGTGCCCTGCTCGCGCCCGACCCGGCCCCCGCTCCGGTGCCCGGCACGCCCCAGCCCTCCGGGGCCTCCGAGCCCACCCAGGTCCTCCCGCACGGGCCGGGCCAGGGCCAGGGCTTCGGCCAGGGCGGCGCGTACGACCCGAACGCCGCCACCACCGTGATGCAGCACCCGCCGGGCGGTTCCGGCGGCGACGCCGACCCGACGCGGATGATGCCGCCGCAGGGCGCCGGCGCGGGCCCCGAGCAGCCGCACCCCTGGCAGACCCAGCTCAGCGCGGCCCGTGAACGCAACGAGCAGACGCAGGTCCAGCAGTACGTCCACCCCGACGACGACTCGGGGGACCCGCTGCGACGCCGCCGGCCGCAGCGGCAGGTCGCCCCGCGTCCGCAGCAGCCCCCGCGCTCCCAGCAGCAGTACGGCTACCCGCCGCAGCACCAGCAGCCGGTGCAGCGTCCGGCGCCGCGACCGGTCCAGCGGCCCGCGCAGCGGCCGGTCCAGCCCCAGCCGCAGCGCTACGCGGCCCCGCCGCAGCAGCCGCCGGCCGCCCCGCCCGAGCGGCGCCGCAGCGCCAACCCGGTCCGCATCCCCGGTCTGGGCTGCCTCAAGGGCTGCCTGATCATGGTCGTGGTCTTCTTCGTGGCGGGCTGGCTGGTCTGGGAGCTGTCGCCGCTTCAGGAGTGGATCGGCACCGGCAAGGGCTGGTGGGACCAGCTGACCACCTGGATGGGCGACATCTCCGACTGGTTCACCAGCATCGGGGACACCGCCAAGGACGTGCAGAACGGCGTCGACGACGTCCAGAAGGGCGTCGGTGACGCCCAGGACGCCCTGCCGTAGCGGGTGAATTCACCGGCTGCCGTGAGGGAGGGCCCCGTGGGCGCGTAGGTTTGCACCAACACGCTTTCACAGGAGCTCTCTTGGCACGGAAGATCGGCAGCCGGTACACCGCCCACCAGATCCTCGGACGGGGCAGCGCCGGCACGGTGTGGCTCGGCGAGGGTCCCGAGGGGCCCGTGGCGATCAAGCTCCTGCGCGAGGACCTGTCCTCGGACGAGGAGCTGGTCGGCCGCTTCGTCGGCGAGCGGACCGCGCTGCTCGGCCTCGAGCACCCGCGCATCGTCTCGGTGCGCGACCTGGTCGTCGACGGGAGCAACCTCGCCCTGGTGATGGACCTGGTGCGCGGCACCGACCTGCGCACCCGCCTGGAGCGCGAGCGCCGTCTCGCCCCGGAGGCGGCGGTGGCCGTCGTCGCGGACGTCGCCGACGCGCTGGCCGCGGCGCACGCCGCCGGTGTGGTGCACCGGGACGTCAAGCCGGAGAACGTCCTGCTCGACATGGACGGCGCGCTCGGCCCCGGCAACTCCCACCCGGCGCTGCTGACCGACTTCGGGGTCGCCAAGCTCATCGACGTGCCGCGGCGCAGCCGGGCCACCAAGATCATCGGTACTCCGGACTACCTGGCCCCCGAGATCGTCGAGGGACTGCCGCCGCGCGCCTCGGTCGACATCTACGCCCTGGCGACCGTGCTCTACGAGCTGCTGGCCGGGTTCACGCCGTTCGGCGGGGGCCACCCCGGGGCGGTGCTGCGGCGGCACGTGACCGAGACGGTGGTGCCGCTGCCGGGAATTCCCGAGGAACTGTGGCGGCTGATCGTGCAGTGCCTGTCCAAGGCCCCGGCCTCGCGGCTGCGGGCCGCCGAGCTGGCGGAGCGGCTGCGCGAGGTGCTGCCGCTGCTGGCCGGGATGCCCGCGCTGGACGTCGAGGACGTCGACCCGGAGGAGGAGCCCGAGGCTCCGCAGGCCCCGCTCCCCGGCGCCCCGGCCGACGTGGACCGCCGCGCGCCCCAGGCCGCCTCCCGGCGTGGGGCCGTGCCGCTGGTGCGGGGGTCGCGGCCGGACTCCAACCGGGACACCCACACCTCGATGCGGGTGCCGGAGCCGGACGAGCTGGCCGGCGGCGCGCTGGGGACGGCGCGGGCGCCCAGGGCCGCCGGAGCCCCGCGGCCGGGCTCGGCCCGCAACCGGCCCGCCGCCGCGCGGGGGCGGGCGGTGACCGCGGCCGGGCTGGCGGTCGCGGCCGCGGCGGCGGCCACGGCCTGGTGGCTCGCCTCTCCTTCCGGGGACGCTCCCGCCCCGCCCGCCCCGGGCGCCTCCTCGGCGGCTCCCTGACGGCCGGGGGAGCGGTGGCGGCCGGGGCGCGGGCCGGACGCGGGCCGTCCCGGGCCCAGGGGTGTGGCCCTGGCCGCCGGACGGAGCCGTTACGCTGGAGGGCGTGGCAGTCGTCGATGTATCCGAAGAGCTGAAGTCCCTCTCCTCGACCATGGAGTCGATCGAGGCCGTCCTGGACCTCGACAAGCTGAGGGCAGACATCGCCGTGCTCGAGGAGCAGGCGGCCGCGCCCTCCCTCTGGGACAACCCGGACGAGGCGCAGAAGATCACCAGCAAGCTGTCGCACCTCCAGGCCGAGGTCCGCAAGGCCGAGGCGCTGCGCGGCCGGATCGACGACCTCGGCGTCCTCTTCGAGATGGCCGAGGAGGAGGACGACCCGGACACCCAGGCGGAGGCCGAGACCGAGCTGGTCGCGGTGAAGAAGGCGCTGGACGAGATGGAGGTCCGTACCCTCCTCTCCGGCGAGTACGACTCCCGTGAGGCGCTGGTCAACATCCGCGCCGAGGCCGGCGGCGTCGACGCCGCGGACTTCGCCGAGCAGCTCCAGCGCATGTACCTGCGCTGGGCCGAGCGCCACGGCTACAAGACGGAGATCTACGAGACCTCCTACGCGGAGGAGGCCGGCATCAAGTCGACCACCTTCGCCGTCCAGGTCCCGTACGCGTACGGCAACCTCTCCGTCGAGCAGGGCACCCACCGCCTGGTGCGCATCTCCCCGTTCGACAACCAGGGCCGCCGCCAGACCTCCTTCGCGGGCGTCGAGGTGCTGCCGGTCGTCGAGCAGACGGACCACGTCGAGATCGACGAGTCCGAGCTCCGGGTGGACGTCTACCGCTCCTCCGGTCCCGGCGGCCAGGGCGTCAACACGACCGACTCCGCGGTCCGCCTGACCCACATCCCGACCGGCATCGTGGTCTCCTGCCAGAACGAGCGGTCGCAGATCCAGAACAAGGCGACGGCGATGAACGTCCTCCAGGCCAAGCTGCTCGAGCGGCGCCGCCAGGAGGAGCAGGCGAAGATGGACGCCCTCAAGGGCGACAGCGGCAACAGCTGGGGCAACCAGATGCGGTCGTACGTCCTGCACCCGTACCAGATGGTCAAGGACCTCCGGACCGAGTTCGAGGTCGGCAACCCGCAGGCCGTCCTGGACGGCGAGATCGACGGGTTCCTCGAGGCGGGCATCCGCTGGCGCAAGCAGCAGGAGAAGTAACCGCCCGTCGCCCCACATTTTCAGTCAACTGCCGCCTTTAGGGCGGCAGTTGTCGTTTTGTGTATGTGACGTGAAGCAACTTGACGATGCTTTGGTTTGTCGGAAGGGTTAGATCGGCATGCGTGTGACCGGGGGCGCATGTGAACCGGGGGGCCGGCGAAGGCGCCCCCGTCGATCACCGCCCCCGGGACGCGGCCTACCTGACGACAGCTACTGGGGGTAGCAAGCACATGACGAAGAGAACACGGGTCCGCCTCGCGCGGATCACCGCCGGTGTGGTGATAGCGGCCGGCGCGTCGCTCACCGCGGCGGGTGCGGCGTCGGCGTTCGAGACCGGCGGCAACGACGGCGGGGTCACCGCGCAGGAGACCGACGGCGGCACGTCCGAGGGCGGCGACAACGGCGGCGGTGACGGCGGCGCGGTCGCGGGTGTCATCGCGGGCGGTGACGGCGGCGGCGGTGACGACGGCGGTGTGATCGCGGGCGTGATCGCCGGCGGCGACGGTGGTGGCGATGTCGGCGGCGGTGACGTCGGTGGCGGTGACGTCGGCGGTGGCGACGTGGGCGGCGGTGACGTCGGTGGTGGCGATGTCGGTGGCGGTGACGTCGGCGGTGGCGACGTGGGCGGCGGTGACGTCGGTGGTGGCGATGTCGGCGGCGGTGACGGCGGCAACGGCAACGGCGGCAACGGCGGCGGCGACAACGGCGGCGGCAACGGCGGCAACGGCGGCGGCAACAACGGCGGTGGCGGCAACGGCGGCGGCATCGGCGGCCCCGGTCCCAACACCGGCGGCGAGGAGCCCCAGGGCGGCGACGGCAACCTCGTCGACACCGGCTCCGACTCCACCACCCCGCAGGGCGGCGGCGACGAGCTCGCCGAGACCGGTGCCGCGGAGACCTCGTTCCTGCTGATCGGCGCCGCGACGATGATCGCCGGCGGCATCGGCTTCCGGGTCCTCCCGCGTCTGATGGAGGGCCGCGGCGGCGCCGCCGCCTGAGCGGACCGGCCGGCCGCCTGACGGGCCGACGCGGCTCGGCGGGCGCATGAACGAAGGGCGGGGCGGTACGGCATCAGCCGTAC
>NZ_JBHTVQ010000061.1:0-39025 GCF_042792855.1 Streptomyces sp. NPDC056600 | reverse complement strand
CCCCCGTTCCCCCGTTCGGCAGTGGCTCAGGCGTGCCGCAGCTCCGACGGCCGGACCGTGCGGCGCAGCAGCGGCATCGCGGTGGCGGCGGCGAGCAGGCACGTGCCGTAGACCGCGAACGGCACCGGCAGGGCGGTCCACGGGAGGGTGAACGCGCTGCCGCTCGCCAGCGTGGCGTAGAAGGAGCCGACTGCCAGCCCGCCCACGGAGGCGAGGGCCACCGCCGGGAGCAGCGGCAGCGCGGTCTCCAGCAGCAGCGCCCGGCTCAGCGTGTGCCGCGGCACCCCGGCCGCGACCTGCTCGGCGAGCCCTTGGCGCCGGGCGGCGATGCCCTCGGCGGCGCCCACGGCGACGGCGGCGAGGGTGATCAGCAGGCCGATCCCGACGGCGGCGGCCGTCAGGTCGAGGCCGGTGATGTAGAAGGCGGCGTCCTGCGGGGTGTAGGACCCCGGGGCGAGGATGTCGTCCATCATCGCCTGGCGGACGCCCATGTAGCCGGTCGCCACCACGGTGAGCAGCAGGACGGCCGCGTGGGTGCGGGCCGCGGCCCACGGGTCGTCGCGGATCCGTTCGGCGGCGATCAGCACGGCCGGGTCCTCGGTGCGGCCGGCGAGACGGCCGCCCAGGAGCCGGGCGGAGGAGCCGCTGACCCACACCGCGCCGAGTCCGATCAGCAGGAAGGCGACGAACAGCACGACGGGCCCGTTGACGCCGACGCCGCGGGCGACGGCGAGGATGCCGAGGAGGATCGCCCCGGTGACGACGGCGACGCCCCCGAGCGCCGTCCCCTTGCCGGCCTTCACACGCTCCCGCCGTACCTCGCCCAGCGGCGAGGCCACCACCCGGCGCAGCGCCAGCACGCTCACCAGCGCGCCGGCCACCGGCACCAGCAGCGCGATCGGCGCCACGGCCACCCACAGGAGCGGCGACGGCGTGCCGACGTCCAGCACCACGGCCGTCACCACCAGGGCCGCGGGCACCGATCCGGCCAGGCAGGCGAGGCCCGTCTCCAGCGCCGCGATCCGCCGCACCCGCGACGCCGACGCCCCGGCGAGGCGGAGGCCGGCCATCCTGCGGTCCCGGTGGACCGCGCCGATCCGCGCGCACTGGCCGAGGAAGCCCAGCGTCGGGATCAGCAGGAGGAGCAGGGCCAGGATGACCCCGGACCGCTCTCCCGACCGGTCGAAGAGTCCGTCCGCGTAGGGGATGCGGTACACCCCGCCGCGCAGCGAGGCGAGCGCCGCGGCGGCCGCCGCGAACCCCGTCGCACAGAGCGAGCCGACCGCCGTCAGCCCGAACCGCCACCACTCCCTCCGGTCGGATCCCTGGGTGAACAGCCAGGCCAGCTTCACGTCGTCGGTCATATCGCACCTTCCCTCACTGCGGCACGGCCGTCGGCCAGCCGGATCTCGCGGTCCGCGTACGCGGCCACCTGGGCGTCGTGCGTGATCAGAAGTACCGCCGCGCCCGAGGCGCGGGCGGCGGAGACGAGCTCCGCCATGACCTGTTCGCCGGCCAGGGAGTCCAGGGCCCCGGTCGGCTCGTCCGCGAAGACGACGCGCGGGCCGGTGACCAGGGCGCGGGCCAGCGCGCCGCGCTGGGCCTGGCCGCCGCTGAGCTCACCGGGCCGGGCGTCCCCCCGGTCGCCGACGCCGAAGCGCCCCAGCCACTCGCCGGCCCGGGCGCGGGCCTCCCGCCGGGAGGTGCCGGCCAGCATCAGCGGCAGGGCCACGTTGTCGGTGAGCGTCAGCTCGGGGATCAGCTGCCCGAACTGGAACACCACGCCGAAGTCGGTACGGCGCAGCGCGCTCAGCCGGTCCTCCGGGAGGGTGTCGATACGGGCGCCGTCGTAGTGGACGCTCCCGCCGTCGGGCCGGACGATCCCGGCCATGCAGTGCAGCAGGGTGGACTTGCCGCTGCCGCTGGGGCCGGTGACGGCGAGGATCTCCCCCGCGTGGAGTTCGGCCGAGGCGCCGCGCAGGGCGTCGGTGCGGCCGTGGGTCTTGACGAGGTCTCGGGCCGCGAGCATCGGGCCGGTGGTGGTGCTCATCGTGCGGTGACCTCCGCGGTCAGGGTGGCGAGCCGGTCCGCTGTGGTGCTCATCCAGCGGAGGTCGGCGTCCAGGTGGCTGAGGGCGTAGTCGGCCGAGAGGACGGTCGCGAGGTCGGCCCCGGGAGTGGTCTTGACCTTGGTGAGCTCCCGCATCCGCGCCATGTGGGCGGCGCGCTGGTCGCGCAGGTAGGCGGCCGGGTCGCCGCCGGCCAGGATGGCGACGACGACCTTGGCGAAGATCTCGTTGGCGACGAACGGCGCGGGCGGGGCCGTCTCCGCGGTCCAGCAGGCGAGTTCGCGCTCGCCGTCGTCGGTGGCGCGGTACATGGTCCGCTCCGGGCCGCCGTCGGAGTCGGTCCCCTCGACCTTGGCCAGTCCGTCGCGCACCAGTCGCTGCAGCGTCGTGTACACCTGCCCGTACGCCAGGGGCCGGGCCTGCGGGAACCTCTCGTCGTGCCTCCTCTTCAGGTCGTAGCCATGGCTCGGCCCGGAGGAGAGGAGGCCCAGCAGGATGTGACGGGTGCTCATGTCCGCCAGTATGCACCACGTACATGTACTGAGTGAATAGTCGATCGGCCGTCGAGTGGCACCGAGCCGGTGCCGAGCCGGTGTTGAGCCGGGCCCGGCGACGTGGAAACGTGATCGCAGCCGACCGGACCGGGAGAAGGGTGAACCCCGTGCGCATCGACCTCAACGCCGACCTCGCCGAAGGCTTCGGGCGGTGGGAGCTCGGTGACGACGACGCCCTGCTGACCGTGGTGACCAGCGCGAACGTGGCGTGCGGCTTCCACGCGGGCGACCCCTCGGTGATCCGACGGGCCTGCGAACGGGCCGCCGCCGAGGGCGTCGCCGTGGGAGCGCAGGTGGGGTACCGGGACCTGGCCGGGTTCGGGCGGCGCTTCATCGACATGGAACCGCGGGCCCTGGCCGACGACGTGCTCTACCAGATCGGCGCGCTGGACGCCCTGGCCCGCGCCTCCGGCACGCGGGTGCGGTACGTGAAGCCGCACGGGGCGCTCTACAACGCGATCGTGCGGCACGAGGAGCAGGCCGCCGCGGTGGTCTCGGCGGTGCGGGACTGGGACCCGGCCTGCGCGGTGCTGGGACTGCCGGGGTCGCGGTGGCTGACGCTGGCCGCGGAGGCGGGACTGCGGGTGTTCCGGGAGGCGTTCGCGGACCGGGCGTACACCCCGGAGGGGACGCTGGTGCCGCGGCGCGAGGCGGGCGCGGTGCTGCACGACCCGCAGGAGATCGCCGAACGGTGCGTGCGGATCGCCCTCGGTGAGCCGGTGGCGGCGGTGGACGGCACGCCGCTGCGGATCGAGGCGCACTCGCTGTGCGTGCACGGGGACAGCCCCGGCGCGGTCGCGGTCGCCCGGGCGGTGCGGGAGCGGCTGGCGGAGGCCGGCGTGACGCTGCGGGCGTTCGCCGCGGGCGGGGAGGACTGAGTGCGCGTCCTGCCGTGCGGCGACCAGGGTCTGCTGGTGGAGACGGACTCGCTGGAGGAGGCGCTGGGCCTGTACCGCTCGCTGGAGCACGCGGCGCCGGCGGGCGTCACGGACCTGGTCCCGGCCGCCCGTACGGTCCTGCTGCGGCTGGCGCCGGAGGCGGACCCGGTCCTGATCGAACGTGACCTGCGGAAACGGGACTTGACGGCGGCCGAGCGTGAACAGGGGCCGCTGGTGCGCGTTCCGGTGCACTACGACGGCGAAGACCTGCGTGAGGTGGCCGACTTGACGGGCCTGTCGGTGCGGGAGGTGGTGCGGCTGCACACCGGCTGCGAATGGACGGTCGCCTTCGGCGGGTTCGCGCCCGGCTTCGCCTATCTGACCGGCGGACCGCCGAAGTTGCGGGTGCCTCGCCGGGCCGAGTCGCGGACCCGGGTGCCGGCCGGCGCGGTGGGTCTGGCCGGGGAGTTCAGCGGCGTGTACCCGCGCAGTTCGCCGGGCGGCTGGCAGCTCGTCGGGCGGACGGATCTGGCGATGTGGCGTGAGGACCGCGATCCGCCGGCCCTGCTGCGGCCGGGGGCGCGCGTGCGGTTCGAGGAGGTGCGGCCCGCGTGACGGCGGCGCTGGAGGTGCTGGCGACCGGTCCGCTGGCCACCGTGCAGGACCTGGGGCGGCCGGGGCTCGCCGCGGTGGGCGTGGGGCTGTCCGGCGCCGCCGACCGGGGCTCGCTGCGGCTGGCCAACCGGCTGGTGGGCAACGAGGAGGGCGCGGCGGGGGTGGAGGTCACCTTCGGCGGGCTGTCCGTGCGGGCGCTGCGGCCGGTGACGGTGGCCGTGACGGGCGCGGTGTGCCCGGTGGACGGCGGCGCGGTGAACGCGGTGACGCACCTGGCCGCGGGCAGCCGGCTCACGCTGGGGACACCGGCGGCGGGGCTGCGCAGCTACCTCGCCGTGCGGGGCGGGATCACGGTGCCCGAGGTGCTGGGGTCGCGGTCGTGGGACGCGCTCGCGGGGCTCGGGCCGGAGCCGCTGGCGGTGGGCGACGTGCTCCCGGCCGGTCCCGCGTCGGGCCCGCCGCCCTGCGTGGACCTGGCGCCGGTGGCCGCGCCGACCGCCGGCGAGGTGCTGCTGCGGGTGCTGCCGGGGCCGCGGGACGACTGGTTCCCGCCCTCCGCCGTACGGGAGTTGCTGTCGGCGACGTGGACGGTGGGGGCGGCGTCCGACCGCGTGGGCATGCGGCTCGACGGGCCCGCGCTGGAGCGGGTGCGGGAGGGCGAGCTGCCCAGCGAGGGGATGGTCCCGGGCGCGCTGCAGGTGCCACCCGGGGGACGCCCGGTCCTCTTCCTCGCCGACCACCCCGTCACCGGCGGCTACCCCGTCCTCGCCGTCGTCCTGCGCCGCGACCTCGACCGCGCCGCCCAGGCCCGGCCGGGCCAGCCCCTCCGCTTTGTCCTCCCGGCGGCGGGCCGCCCCCACGGCGCCTGAACCACCGCGAGCGGCGCGCGGAACCACCCACCGCGGGCGGCGCGCCCGGCACGATGCCCGGACTCGCCGGGGCACCCCCGGCCGCGCCGGGCCTGCCCCCGCCGCCCCGGTGCCCCCGCCCGCCCCGGGACCCCGCCCGCCCCGGGACCCCGCCGCGCCGGCCACCGACTGCGCGCAGGAACCGTGCCGCAGGTCCGCGGGCGGCGCCCCCGCCCCGGCGCCCAGGTCCGCCCGCCGAAACCCCCGCTCCCGACGGGGCCCACGTGCGGCATCCCAGCCGCCCGCCAGGCTCGACTCCGGCACCCCGACCGCGCGCGGCCCTGCCCCCGTGCCCCGCCCTTGCCGAGTCTGCCCCCGCCGCCCCGGCGCCCCGGCGCCCCCGCCCCGGGACCCCCACCACGCCGGCCACCGGCTGCGCGCAGGAACCGTGCGGCAGGCCGGGGGCGTGTGGTGTCGTGGCGGGGGCAAGCCGCAGATCCCGCAACGACCGTGCGTCATCGCCCCGTCACGGCGATACTTGCGGCGACACGATGACCTAGGGGGAGGTCTCATGACGTACCCACAGGCGCCCGGCGCCGTCCCGCCGCCGCCCGCGGCCCCACCACCCCCGCCACCGGTCCCGGCTCCCGCCCCGTCGGCCCCGCCGCCCCGGCGGACCACCGCCGTGGCGGAGACCGCCGCCCGGGTGCGGGCCGCCGCGACCACCGAACCGGGCCGGCTGCGGATCCTCGGCGCGGTCCTCGCGCTGCTGGTGGTCGCCTTCGGCGCCGTCGCCACCTGGCAGACCTCCGCGCGCAGTTCGGCCGCCGACGACGTGCTGCACCACAGCGGCCCGCTGAGCTCGGCCGCCGCCGACGTCTACCGGGCGCTCGCCGGGGCCAACACCGCGGCCTCCGACGGCCTCCTGGCCGGCGGCAACGAGACCCCCGACAGCCGTGAGCGCTACGAGAGGGACATCCGGACGGCGGCCTCGGGCCTCGCCACCGCCGCCGCCAGCTCCGACCCCAACTCGGCGTCCGGCCGCACCGTGGCGCGGCTCAACGAACTGCTGCCCCGTTACAAGGGTTTGGTGGAGCGCGCCCGCGCCAACAACCGGATGGGCTACCCGCTGGCCGGGGCCTACCTTCGGTACGCCGACGACCTGATGCAGGACAAGATGCTCCCGGCCGCCGAGGACCTCTACCACCAGGAGAACCAGCGCCTCACCGAGGACTACGCCGACGCCACGCCCTACCCGTGGTTCGCCCTGGGGCTCGGCACCGTGGCGCTCGTCGCGCTGGGCCTGGCCCAGCGGCGCGAGTACCTGCGCACCAACCGGGTGCTCAGCCCCGGCCTGGTGACCGCCACCGCGGCCACCACCGTGGTGCTGCTGTGGCTGCTGGCCGGGCACTCGCTGGCCAGGGCCGGACTGAACGACTCCTACGAGCACGGCGTGAAGTCGCTGAACGTCCTGAACGACACCCGGGCCGCCTCCCTGCAGGCCCGCGGCGCGGAGAACCTGACGCTGATCAGCCGGGGCGCGGAGACGGTGCAGGTGTCCGGAACCGTCCGGCGCGACAAGTTCGAGGTGGCGTTCGAGAAGTCCATGACGGGCCTTTCCCGCGGCCTGCAGGCGGCCGGTCACCTCGCCGACGACCCGCAGGGCGCCGAGCCGGTCGACAAGGCGCACAGCAGCATGCTCGAGTGGCGCAAGCGTCACAAGGAGGCCCGGGCGGCCGACGACGCGGGCGACTACCAGGAGGCCCTCGACCGGATCATCGGACCGGACGAGAAGTCACCCACCCGGGTCTGCTTCGACAACGTCGACCGCTCCCTCCGGCAGGCGCTGGAGCACGAGGAGACGGAGTTCGAGCAGGCCGCGTCCGACGGACGCGCCGCGCTGACCGGTCTGCCCGCCGGCGCCGCCGCCCTGGCCGTGCTGGCCGCGGCGGCCGGGCTGCTGGGCATCGGCCGCAGGCTTTCGGAGTACCGGTGAACGGGGGAACGGCGATGCGGCGTCATCAGGGGAACGGGGACGAGGGCGGCGCCCGCGCACGGCGGCACCTCCCGCGGCGGGGCCGGCGGATCGCGGGCGTCCTGGCCGGCGTCTGCGCGCTCGCCGCTGCCGGGGCCCTGCTGCTCCCACGGCTCCCGGGCGCCGGCGCGGACGGCGACCCGGGCCGGACCACGGGCTCGCGCGCGACCGACGGCACCCACGACGACGGCGCCGGGGGCGGCACCGGTCGCGGCCGCTTCGCCGCCGACGAGAAGTGCGAGCGCCCCGAGGCCCGCAGCCCCGCCCCGTCCAGGGACGAGAGCGGAGAAACGATCCGCAGGATCAAGGAACGCGGCTACCTGCGCGTCGGGGTGGACCAGAACAGCTACGGCTGGGGCTACCGCGACCCCAACAGCTCGCAGGAGCGGGTGGAGCTCTCCGGTTTCGACATCGACCTGGCCCACCGGATCGCCGACGAGATCCTCGGCCACCGCGCGCCCGGCGAGCCGTCCAACATCCGCTTCGCCGCCGTGCCCACCAGTCAGCGCATCCCGGCCGTGCAGGACGGCCGGGTCGACATGGTGGTGCGCACCATGACCATCACCTGCGAGCGGCTGGACCAGGTCGCCTTCTCCGCGCCCTACTTCACCACCGGCCAGCAGGTCCTCGCCCCGGCGCACTCCGGCATCACGGGCTACGACCGCTCCCTGGCCGGGAAGAGGATCTGCACCGCGGAGGGGTCCACGGCGCGCCTGCGGCTGGAGAAGGACAAGGCGGCGGGGAAGCCGGCGGTCGCGAAGGCGGACATCGGCCCCGTCGTCCCCAACCAGCTGGACTGCCTGGTGCGGCTCCAGCTCGGCGAGGTCGACGCGGTGGTCACCGACAGCGCGCTGGCCGCCAGCCAGGCGGCCCAGGACCCGTCGGTGACGCTGATGGGCGAGGAGTTCACCGAGGAGTACTACGGCGTCGCGATGTCGCTGGAGTCGGAGGATCTGGTCCGCCGGGTGAACGCCGTGCTGCGCGACTACGTCGCGGACGGCGGCTGGAAGCGGGCCTACGACGAGTGGCTGGAGGCGACCATGAAGAAGCCCGCCGACCCGCCTCCCGCCGTCTACCGCGACTGACCCCTGCCCGCCCTGGGCAGGGTCCGAACGGCGCGGGCCGACGGAGCCCCGGGCCGACCGACCGCACGCACCGACTGCGCACTGAGAGGTGATCGATGGGCGACACGGGACACGCCCCGGGTCCGGTGATGGACCGGGACGAGGTGGACCGTGCGCTGGCGCGGCTCGGCGCGGAGCACGAGGCCATGGAGTCCTCGCTTCTCGCGCTGCAGGACCACGCGGGGCGCAGACTGCTCGAAGGGGCCGAGCTCACCGGAGCCACGGAGGAACGCTGGAAACGGGCGGAGGCGTCGATCACCCTCCTGTGGACCTGGTTCGACGCCTACACGGACACCCTGCGCACCGCCCGTGAGCTGCGGGCCCGCCGCCGCTGGGCAGGGCGCGAGGACCTGGTGGCGCTCACCGAACTGCTGCGCGGCCCGAGCGTCACGGTGGCCGGCGCGGCCGCCGTGGAGACCGGCGCGCTCGCCGGGACCTCGGCCGTGCGCCTCAGCCGCCGCTACACGCTGGCCGCGCTGGTCGACCGGATGAACGGGCTGTACGCCGCCGCGCTGGACATGGTGGTGGCCGCCGACGCGGTCTGGTCGGCGCTGCCCGCGCGGATCGACATGCTCTCCGCCGAGCTGCGCCGCACCCGGGAGCTGGCCCGCTCGGTGGGCGTGCGTCCCGGCGAGCACCCGGCCGGCGACGACCTGGAGCGGATCACCCGGGCCCTGACCCGGCTGCGCGAGACGGTGATCTCCGACCCGTTGTCCTTCTGGACGCCGGACCGGGGCAGCTCGGCGCCCGGCGCGGGCCGCCCGGACACCACCGCCTACGACCGGTACGCACGTGAACTCGAGGACGTGCGGCGGGAGATCGAGGCGGTGCTGACGGTCCGGCAGGACGCGGAGTCGCGGCTGATGCGGCTGCGGGACGTGCTCAGCCGCGCGGACCGCACGCTGGCCGAGGCGCGGCTGGCGCGCGGCGAGGTGCTGGCGAAGATCGCCGCCACCGAGGTGCCCGCGGTGAGCGGGCCGCCGACCGCGCTCCAGGAGGAGCTGTCGACGGCGGCGGAGTACCGGCGTCAGGGCCTGTGGCACCGGCTGTCGCCGCTGCTGGAGGACCTGGAGCGCCGGGCGGAGGAGGAACTGCTGCGCGCCCGCGAGTCGTTGACAGCGGTCACCGCGCCGCTGGCGATCCGCGCCGAGCTGCGCGGACGGCTGGACGCCTACCGGGCGAAGGTGGCCCGGCACGGGCTGGCGGAGGACCCGCTGCTGGTCGAGCGGTACGACATCGCGCGGCGGATGCTGTGGAGCGCCCCCTGCGACCTGCGGGTGGCCGAACAGGCGGTGCTGCGCTACCAGCACACGGCGGTCGAGCTGCTGCGGCCCGTGATGCCCACCCAGGACGGGGCGGGGCGGCCGCGGGAGGCCCAGGCGTGAGCACCGACGGAGGGGGAGTTGTGCGGAGGGACGGGGCGTGAGTGACGTGAAGTGCCGGCGGCCGGGCTGCGAGGGGGCCTACGAGGACGTCGGCGGCGGCGAGCTGTACTGCGACCACTGCGGGCTGGCGCCGGTGGTCGCGCCGGACGGCATGGTCGGCGCGGCACCCACGGGCATCACGAACCGCATGCCGGGGAGTTCGGGGGGCCCGGGGGGTCAGGGCCGTTCCGCCGGCCCGGGCGGCACGGCGGGACCGACGCCGGACGGGCCGGGCTCCGCGGAAAGCCCCGGCGGCCCGGGTCTCTCCGGCGGTCCCGGCGGTCCGGCCGGTCCCGGCGGCTCCGGCGGCTCCGGCAGCCAGGGCCTCCCCGGTCCGGGCGCCCCCGACGGCTCGGGCGCTCCCGGAACTCCGGGCGGCCCGGGCGCCCCCGGCGGCTCCGCGGGAGCGAACACCCCGTCCGGCGCGGGCGGTTCGGGCGGCTCGACGGGGTCGGTGCCGTCGTCGCGGTCGTCCCGTTCCTCGTCCCGTTCCCGCCGGTCGGTCTCCGGCCGGCTGTCGGGCACGCTAGGCGGCACCGCCACGGTCGGCGCGGTGTCGGTGCGCAGCTCCGGCGCCCAGTCGAGCGGTTCGCGCCGCGGGCGGCTGGGCGCGGGCCTGGTCGACGTGCCCGCCGTGCCGCGGCCCGACCCCCGGGCCATGGTGCTGGACGACCCCCAGGTGCCCGAGCGCAAACGGTTCTGTTCCCGCTCCGACTGCGGCGCGCCCGTGGGCCGTGCCCGCGGCGACCGCCCGGGCCGCACCGAGGGGTTCTGCACCAAGTGCGGCCACCCCTACTCCTTCGTGCCCAAGCTGCGCGGCGGCGACGTGGTGCACGGCCAGTACCAGGTGGTGGGCTGCCTGGCGCACGGCGGACTCGGCTGGATCTACCTCGCCGTGGACCGCGCGGTCTCCGACCGGTGGGTCGTCCTCAAGGGCCTGCTGGACACCGGCGACCAGGACGCGATGGCCGCCGCGATCTCCGAGCGGCGCTTCCTCGCCGAGATCGAGCACGCCAACATCGTGCGGATCTACAACTTCGTCGAGCACCTCGACCAGCGGACCGGGTCCCTCGACGGCTACATCGTCATGGAGTACGTCGGCGGCAAGTCGCTGAAGGACATCGCCAACGGCCGCCGCACGCCGGACGGCAGGCGCGACCCGCTGCCGGTGGAGCAGGCCTGCGCCTACGGCATCGAGGCGCTGGAGGCACTGGGCCACCTGCACAGCCGCAACCTGCTGTACTGCGACTTCAAGGTCGACAACGCGATACAGACCGAGGACCAGCTGAAGCTGATCGACATGGGCGCGGTCCGCCGCATGGACGACTACGAGTCGGCCATCTACGGCACGATCGGCTACCAGGCGCCCGAGGTCTCCACGCTGGGCCCCTCCGTCGCCTCCGACCTGTACACCGTCGCCCGCACCCTGGCCGTGCTCAGCTTCGACTTCCACGGCTACACCACCGTGTACGCCGACTCGCTGCCCGACCCGGACGACATCGAGGTGTTCCGGCGGTACGAGTCGTTCTACCGGCTGCTGGTGCGGGCCACCGACCCGGACCCGGCGCGCCGCTTCTCCTCCGCCCAGGAGATGGCGGAGCAGCTCACCGGCGTGCTGCGCGAGGTGGTCTCGCTGCGCACGGGGCGGCCGCGGCCCGCGCTGTCCACCCTGTTCGGCCCGGAACTGCGGGTCACCGACAGCCAGTTGTTCGACGCCGTCGATCCGGTGGTCTCCCGCCTGGGCGTCCGCGCCGACCCGGCGGGCGGACTGCTCGCCCGGCGCCGCCGCACCGTGGCCCCGGCCGGCGGGGCTCCGCCGCACGGCCCGGCGTCCGACGGCGCGCCGCCCGGCGGGACCCCGCCCGCCGCCGCGGCCCCCCTGCCATCGGCCGCGCCGGTCTTCCCGGCCCAGCGCGGTCCGGTCCTCGCGCCCCCGCCCGACGCGCCGCCGGCACGCCCGGTGTCACCCGGACCGGTGAAACCGGTGGACGCCGCGGCCGCCGCGCTGGCCCTCCCGGTGCCCCTGGTCAACCCCGACGACCCCAACTCCGGCTTCCTGGCGGCGCTGACGACCGCGGCTCCCCAGGAACTCGTCGCCGCCCTCGCCGCGGCGCCCACGCCCTCCCCCGAGTCCCGGCTGCGGCTGGTGCGCGCCCGGCTTGAGGCGGGCGAGGCGACGGCGGCCGTGGAGGAGCTCACCGGTGTGGCCGCCGAGGAGCCCGACGACTGGCGGGTGGTCTGGTACCGGGGCGTGACGTCCCTGGTCACCGGCGAGTACGTGGCCTCCGCCCTGGCCTTCGACGCCCTCTACGACGCCTTCCCCGGCGAGCCCGCGCCGAAGCTGGCACTGGGTTTGTGCGCCGAGGTGCTGGGGCAGTTGGACAACGCGGCCGAGTACTACCGCCTGGTCTGGTCGACCGATCCGAGCTACGTGAGCGCGGCGTTCGCACTGGCCCGGGTACGACTCGCGTCGGGCGACCGGGAGGGTTCGGTGGCCGCACTGGAGTCCGTGCCGGAGGCGTCCATCCACTACACCGCGGCCCGGGTCGCCGCCGTCCGGGCGCGTCTTCGGGGGCGTACGGTGGTGGGCGCCGACACGCGGTTCCTCGACGATCTGACCGCCGCCGCCGCGCAGGTGGAGGCGCTGGGCGGATACGGCCTGGACGCCGTGCGGCGCGAGCGGCTCTCCGCGGAGGTGCTGGGCTGCGCGCTCGACTGGGTACTCTCCGGAGGCCGGGGCTCCGCACCGGCGGCGTCCGGACGCGGGGTACTCGGCGAAGTACTGGACGAGCGGGGACTCCGTCTCGGCCTGGAACGTTCGTACCGCACGCTGGCCCGTCTCGCGGACGGCGGCGAGGAGAGGATCGACCTGGTGGAACGCGCCAACCGTTACCGTCCCCGGACGTGGGTGTAGTGGTGCCTCCGATGACTGCCGACAAGCACCGTCTGTCCGCCTGTCCGGGCTGCACCGAGCCGGTGGAGCCGGCCGACCTCTTCTGCGGCGCCTGCGGCATGGACCTGTCCGCGGCGGCGGCCCCGGTGGCCGACACGCCGACGGTCGCCCTGCAGACGCGCGACGACACGCCGTCCGCGCCGCCCGCCGCCGCCCCCTCGGCCGCCGCCCCGCCGGCCGCCGCCGATCCCGGGACCGACAGCTTCACCCTGCAGCCGCCCGCCCCGCGCTCCGCGGACCCGCGGGAGGCCGTGGCGGCCGCCCCCGGTGCCGGGCAGCCCTGCGTGGCGTGCCGGGCCGGCCGGGTCGACGGGGACGGATACTGCGAGAACTGCGGCCACGCCCAGCCGCGCGAACGGGACCACATGGAGCAGGAGTCCGGGCCCGTCGCCGCGGTCAGCGACCGCGGGCTGCGCCACCACCGCAACGAGGACGCGTTCGCCCTGGCCGTCGCCGCCCTGCCGGACGGCACCCCGGCCTCGGTGGCCGTGGTCTGCGACGGGGTCTCCTCGGCCACCCGGCCCGACGAGGCCTCGGCGGCCGCCTCCCGCACCGCGGCCGACACGCTGTGCGAGGCGCTGCCCCGCGGCACCCACCCGCAGACCGCGATGCACGAGGCCATCCTGGCCGCCGCCCGCGCGGTCGACGCGCTGGCAGGCGAGCCGTCCGAGGCCCGTGAGCACGCGGTCCAGCAGAACGCCCCCGCCTGCACCCTGGTCTCCGCGGTCGTCACCGACGGCCTGCTGGTGGTCGGCTGGGTCGGCGACAGCCGCGCCTACTGGGTGCCCGACGACCGCTCGGCCCCGGCCCGGCTCACCGAGGACGACTCCTGGGCCGCGCAGATGGTGGCGGCCAACCTGATGAGCGAGGCGCAGGCGTACGCCGACGAGCGCGCCCACGCGATCACCGGCTGGCTGGGCGCCGACTCCTACGAACTGGACCCGCACACCGCCTCGTTCAAGCCGGACCGGCCCGGTGTGGTGGTGGTCTGCACGGACGGTCTGTGGAACTACGCCGAGGCCGCCGGGCAGATGGCCGAGATCCTCCCCGCCGACGCCGCGACCCGCCCGCTGCACAGCGCCCGGGTCCTGGTCGGTCACGCCCTGGACGGAGGGGGCCACGACAACGTAACAGTGGCGGTGGTGCCGTTCCCCGGGCCCGCCAAGGGGGCAGGATCCGGCTGAGGCGTGCCTGGCCGCGGGCGCGCGAGGGGGCGAAACACGCATGGCGATTCTCTCGAAACCCGACGTGCCACGGTTCTCCGTGGACGTCTACCAGAACGAGTACCTGCCGGAGGGGGCCGGCGAGGTCAACGCGGTGGTGACCGTCACGGCGAGCGGCGGGGGAACCCTCACGGGCCCCGCCTTCGCCGGCGGTCCCGGGGGTCACGGCGGTCCGGGCGGGGGTCCGGACGCCGCCGTGGTGGTCATGGTGGACTGCTCCGGCTCGATGGACTACCCGCCGGCCAAGATGCGCGGCGCCCGGGAGGCCACCGCCGCAGCGGTCGACACGCTCCGCGACGGGGTGCGGTTCGCGGTGGTCGGCGGCACCCACGTCGCCCAGGAGGTCTACCCCGGCGAGGGGCGGCTCGCCGTCGCCGGCCCGGAGACCCGTGAACAGGCCAAGCAGGCGCTGCGCCGGCTCACCGCGGGCGGCGGCACCGCCATCGGCACCTGGCTGCGGCTGACGGACAGCCTGCTGTCGTCCGCCGACGTGACGATCCGGCACGGCATCCTGCTCACCGACGGCCGCAACGAGCACGAGACCCCCGAGGCCCTGGCCTCGGCGCTGGAGCACTGCGCCGGGCGCTTCACCTGCGACGCGCGGGGCGTGGGCACCGACTGGGAGGTCAAGGAGGTGACCGCGATCGCCTCCGCGCTGCTGGGCACCGCCGACATCGTCGCCGACCCGCAGAACCTGGCGGCCGACTTCACCTCGATGATGGAGACGGCGATGGGCAAGGGCGTCGCCGACGTCGCGCTGCGCCTGTGGACCCCGGCGGGCGCGCGGCTGCGCTTCGTCAAGCAGGTCGCGCCCTCGGTCGAGGACCTGACGGACCGACGCAGTGAGGCCGGACCGCGGGCCGGGGACTACCCGACCGGGTCATGGGGCGACGAGTCACGCGACTACCACGTCTGCGTGGAGGTGCCGCCCGCCGAGATCGGCCGGGAGATGCTCGCCGCCCGCGTCTCGCTGGTGGTTCCGCGCCCCGACGGCGGCGCCGACAGCCTGGGCGCGCAGGGCCTGGTGCGGGCGGTGTGGACCGACGACCTGGCGGCCTCCACCTCCATCGATCCGCAGGTGGCGCACTACACCGGACAGGCCGAGCTGGCCGCGGCCATCCAGCAGGGACTGGAGGCCCGCAAGGCGGGTGACGCGGACGCCGCGACCGCCAAACTCGGGCGGGCCGTGCAGCTGGCCGGACTGTCGGGAAACGCCGATACGGCGAAACTGCTTTCGAAGGTGGTGGACGTGGTCGACGAAGCGGCAGGTACTGTGCGACTGAAGACGAAGGTCGCGGAAGCCGACGAGATGACACTGGAGACCCGGTCCACCAAGACCGTACGGGTCAAACGGCGACCGCACGAGAGTTGAGAGAGCCGGCCACCGAGCGGCCGGGGGGAGAGGGGGAAGCGCCGACATGCCGACCTGCCCGAACGGACACCAGTCGGGTTCCGACGACTGGTGCGAGGTCTGCGGTCACCGCATGGCGGGTGCCGTGCCCCCGCCGCCTCCGCCGACCGCCGGCGGTTACGGTTTCCCGCCGCCGGGCGGCGGCCAGGGGGGCCGCGCCCCGGAGCTCTGCCCGCAGTGCCGCACGCCCCGCGAGGGGCTGGCGCCGTTCTGCGAGGAGTGCCGGTGGAACTTCCTCACCAACACGGCGACCTCCTACACGCCGCCGCCCCCGTCGTACGGCGGGGGCCCCGGCGGTCCGGGTGGTCCCGGCGGCCAGGCGCCGCCGCCTCCCGGGGGGAGGGCGTACCAGCCCGACCCGTCGGAGTACCAGGCCTCGCGGCCCTCGCAGCTGAACCGTCCCGCCGAGCCGCTGGGCGGCGAGGCCGGGGGCGCGCCGGCCTCCTTCCAGCAGGGGCGTCCGGGCGCGGGCGGGCCGCCGCCGTCCTTCTACGAACCCGGGCGCGGTCCCGGGGCCCCGGCGGGCGACGACTGGACGCTGCCGCCGCCGGGGGGCCCGGGCGGTCCCGGCTCCGGTCCCGGCGGTCCGGGTGCGCCGGGCGGCTACGGGAGCCCTGGTGGTCCTGGCCCGGGCGGCCCCGGTTCCGGCCCGGGCGGCCCGGGTGACCGTGGCGGTTACGGAGGTCCTGGCGGTTCCGGTGGGCCGGGGGGCGGCCCTGGCGGCTTCGGCGGCCCCGGTGGCCCCGGTGAACGCGGCGGCTTCGGTGGTCCCGGCAACGGTCCCGGTGGCCCGGGCGGCCCCGCTGACCCGTTCGGTCCCGGTGGTCCTGGTGGTCCCGGTGGTCCTGGTGGGCCCGGCGGCCCTGGTGGCCCCGGCGGCCCGTTCGGCCCCGGCGGCCCTGGGGGCGGTCCCGGCGGCCCCGGTGGTCCTGCGCACCCGTTCGGCGACCCGGACGGTCCCGGCGGCCCCGGCAACCCGTTCGGCCAGGGCGGTCCGGGCGCGCCCGGCGGTCCCGGAGGCCAGGGCGGTCCCGGTGGGCGTGACGCCGCCTTCGGCGGTCCCGGCGCGGGTCCCGCGACCCACCCCGGTCCCCCGCCGTGGCCCGGCGCGCCCGGCCAGGGTCAGCCCGGTCCCGGCCCCTCGCACGGTCCGGGCCCCGGTGCTCCGGGCGGTCCCGGTGGCGCGTACGGCTACCCGCAGCCCGGTCCGCCGCAGCAGGCGACCTGGACGGCGACCGTCGGACCGGACCGCGCCTACTTCATGGCGATGATGCAGCGCTCCGGACCGGAGGCCGCCGGGCTCAACCTGCCCGCGTACTCCCCGGAGCAGCACCTGACCCTCACCGGTCCGCAGGTCACCGTCGGACGCCGCCGGCACTCCACCGGCGACACCCCCGACATCGACCTGGCCGTGCCGCCGGAGGACCCGGGCGTCTCGCACCAGCACGCGGTGCTGGTGCAGCAGGCCGACGGGACCTGGGCGGTCATCGACCAGAACTCCACCAACGGCACCACGGTGAACGGCGCGGAGGAACCGATCCAGCCGTTCGTCCCCGTCCCCCTGCGGGACGGCGACCGCGTCCATGTCGGCGCCTGGACGACCATCACCGTCCACCGCGGCTGAGCGACCGCCCGCACCCGGTCCCCGGGTCCTTCGGACCTTTGTCCACAGGACCTGGGGGCCGGGTGCGGCCGTCTGAGACGATGGAAGGGTGAAAGAGATTCGGCGCGGCACACTGCAGACGGAGTCCTTCTACGAGCAGGTCGGCGGTGAGGAGACCTTCACCCGTCTGGTCCGCCGCTTCTACGAGGGGGTCGCCGAGGACCCGGAACTGCGGGCCATGTACCCGGAGGAGGACCTGGGCCCGGCCGAGGAGCGGCTGCGGCTCTTCCTCATCCAGTACTGGGGCGGTCCCACGACCTACAGCGAGCAGCGTGGTCATCCCCGGCTGCGGATGCGGCACGCCCCGTTCACGGTGGATCGCGCGGCGCACGACGCCTGGCTGCGGCACATGCGCGCGGCCGTCGACGACCTGGGTCTCACGGAGGAGCAGGAGCACACGCTCTGGAGCTACCTGACCTACGCGGCCGCCTCCATGGTGAACACCGCCGAGACGGACTGACCCCCGCCTCCCTCGTGGGGGCCGGTCAGAGGACGCCGACGCCCAGGCCGCCCAGGCGGCCGGCGCGGCGCACGGCGACGGAGCCGTAGGGGGTGCGCAGCCTCAGCCAGGAGCCGCAGGACAGGATCTGCGGGTCCGGCCCGGGGCGCAGGAAGCCCAGGGACTGCGCGGCGTGCACGGCCCGGACGGGGAGACCGGTGCCGTCGACGGTGCGGGACCATATGCGGCGCCCGGTGCCGTCCAGTGCGGAGCGGGTGCGCTCCTGAGGGGGGATCTGTTCGACCAGCGCGCGGAACTCGGCGACCGCCGCGGAGACCAGCCCTCGCAACGCCTCCCCGGTCGGCGCGCTCTCGGTGCGCCAGCCGCCGCGTGGCGGCAGCAGCCCGGCCCACGCCGGACCGGTGACGGCGGCCGGGACGACGACCGCGGCCGCCCCCTCGTCCACCGCCTCCAGCAGTTCGCCCGCGGAGACGGTCACGTCCAGGGACCCGGCCGGCTCGGCGAGCCGCACCGCCCGCACCGCGAGGACCTCGAAGGACGCGGGGCTGCCGTAGACGGCCAGCGCCTCCCCGGCGCCCTGGAGCCGCACCGCCGCGGCGCGGTCGTAGTGGAGCAGCCGGGTGAGGAACGCGCAGAGGTCCGCGGCCTCGCCCTCGTCGGCGAACCGGAGTTTCGTCATGAACCGGCGGCCTCGTCGTCCTGGTACTTCTCCAGGAAGTACCGCTCGCCCTCCGTCAGCCGGCGCGGCTGCTGGAGCGCGAAGTCGAAGGGCGCCATCACCGTCGACGCCCTGGCGTACACCAGATCCGGCTCCTCGCCGGACCCGGTGTCCTTGACCTCGTAGGCGAGGGTGAACGAGGCCGCGCGGACCTTCGTCACCCACACCTCGACGTCCACCGGATCGTGCCGGTGGACCAACTGCCGCTTGTAGTCGATCTCGTGCCGGGCCACCACCGTCCCCCGCGCGAAGGCGTGGTCCTGGTCCGGGTGGAACAGCATGTCCACCCGGGCTTCCTCCAGGTAGCGCAGGAACACGACGTTGTTGACGTGTCCGTACGCGTCCATGTCGCTCCAGCGCAGGGGACAGCGGTAGACGTGGCGCACGAGTCGATCAGTCCCGGGTCAGCTTCTTGTAGGTGGCACGGTGCGGACGCGCCGCGTCCGGGCCGAGCCGCTCGATCTTGTTCTTCTCGTAGGACTCGAAGTTGCCCTCGAACCAGAACCACTTGGACTCGCCCTCGTAGGCGAGGATGTGCGTCGCCACGCGGTCCAGGAACCACCGGTCGTGGGAGACGACCACGGCGCAGCCCGGGAACTCGAGCAGCGCGTTCTCCAGCGAGGACAGGGTCTCGACGTCGAGGTCGTTGGTCGGCTCGTCGAGGAGCAGCAGGTTGCCGCCCTGCTTCAGGGTGAGCGCCAGGTTCAGGCGGTTGCGCTCACCGCCGGAGAGCACGCCGGCCGGCTTCTGCTGGTCCGGGCCCTTGAAGCCGAACGCGGAGACGTAGGCACGCGAGGGCATCTCGACCTGGCCGACGTTGATGTAGTCGAGGCCGTCGGAGACGACCTCCCACAGCGTCTTCTTGGCGTCGATGTTGGCGCGGCTCTGGTCGACGTAGCTGATCTTGACCGTCTCGCCGACCTTGATGTCGCCGGAGTCCGGCTCCTCGATGCCCTGGATCATCTTGAACAGCGTGGTCTTGCCCGCGCCGTTCGGACCGATGATGCCCACGATGCCGTTGCGCGGCAGCGTGAAGGACAGGTCGTCGATCAGGACCTTCTCACCGAAGGCCTTGCGGAGGTTCTGCACCTCGACGACCACGTTGCCCAGGCGGGGGCCCGGCGGGATCTGGATCTCCTCGAAGTCCAGCTTCCGCATCTTGTCCGCCTCGGCGGCCATCTCCTCGTAGCGGGCCAGACGCGCCTTGGACTTGGCCTGCCGTCCCTTGGCGTTGGAGCGGACCCACTCCAGCTCCTCCTTGAGGCGCTTGGCGCGCTTGGCGTCCTTCTGGCCCTCGACCTTCAGGCGGGTGGCCTTGGTCTCGAGGTACTTGGAGTAGTTGCCCTCGTAGCCGTGCAGACGGCCGCGGTCGACCTCGCAGATCCAGCCCGCGACGTTGTCCAGGAAGTACCGGTCGTGGGTCACGGCGACGACGGTGCCGGCGTACTGGGCGAGGTGCTGCTCCAGCCAGTTCACCGACTCGGCGTCGAGGTGGTTGGTGGGCTCGTCGAGGAGCAGCAGGTCGGGCGCCTCGAGCAGCAGCTTGCACAGCGCGACGCGGCGGCGCTCACCACCGGAGAGGTTGCTGACCGGCCAGTCGCCGGGCGGGCAGCCCAGGGCGTCCATGGCCTGCTCCAGCTGGGCGTCCAGGTCCCACGCGTTGGCGTGGTCCAGGTCGTCCTGGAGCTTGCCCATCTCCGCCATGAGCTCGTCGGAGTAGTCGGTCGCCATGAGCTCGGCGATCTCGTTGAACCGGTCGAGCTTGCCCTTGATCTCGGAGACGCCCTCCTGCACGTTCTCCAGGACCGTCTTGTCCTCGCTCAGCGGCGGCTCCTGCAGCAGGATGCCGACGGTGTAGCCGGGCGTCAGGAACGCGTCGCCGTTGGAGGGCTGCTCCAGACCGGCCATGATCTTGAGGACGGTCGACTTTCCGGCGCCGTTCGGGCCGACGACGCCGATCTTCGCCCCGGGGAGGAAGGAAAGGGTGACGTCGTCGAGGATCACCTTGTCGCCGTGCGCCTTGCGCGCCTTGCGCATGGTGTAAATGAACTCAGCCAAGAGAAACCGTCCGGCAGCTTGAAACTCGCGGTGGGCAGATACACCCCATCTTGCCGTACCGCCACCCCAGGACGAAAACGGCCCGTCCGGGCGACGCCACGCGACGAACGCGCGCAGCGTCGCCGGCCGGTCACTCCTGGTGGGCGCCCTCGCGGGGGCGGCGGGCGACGCTGAGGACCGCGGCGCCGACGACGAGGAGGCCCGCGCCGATCGAGATGAAGACTTCGGTGCCGCCGCCTCCGCCGGTGGTGGCGAGGTCCTCGCCGGCCGGGGGCGCGGCGGTGGGCAGCGGGCTGGGCGACGCCCCGGACGCCGTCTGGGTCCGCACCGCGGCCGCCGCGGCGCTCTCGGTCAGGCAGTCGAGGACGCCGCCGAAGACGACCGGGCGCATCGTCGCGCCGTCCGTCGTCTCCACGCCGACGGTGTACGCCTGGTCCTCGGCCAGCGGCTGGGAGACCGTGCGCCGCTCGCCCGGGGCCAGCACGTAGTCGGTGCCGGCCACCCGGTAGGCGAGGTCCTCGTCGCCCCGGTTGAGCAGGGTGACGTCGAGGCCGGACGCCTTGCCGGACCCCTCCGCCTCGCAACGCTCGCGCCCCCACACGGCCGGCACGGCGCCGCCGCGGCGCCACGCCGCGGTGGCGGTGGCGCGCACGGTGGTCTCGCTGGAGGCGGCGACCACCTGGGCCTGGCTGCGGCTGTCGGAGGTGAGGGCCCGCCCGACCGGCACGGTGGTGGTGGCCTCGACGGTGAGCGTCGCCGCTCCGTCGTCGGCCTCGGCCGGGACGTCGACGTACAGCTTGTCGCCGTCGTCCACCGTCTCGAGGGTCCCGCCGTTCCTGTCGGTGATCCACGCCGGGCTGTTGTCGGCGGGCGGCAGCACCGTCACGTCGTCGGCGCCGGTGCGGACGGTGAGCGGGCCCATGAGGCCGCCGGGCCGCCCGGCGGCCGCGGGCGGGTCCAGCCGGAGGGAGGCGCGGGGCTCCTTCTGCGTGCGGGCGTTCTTCACCAGGTAGTCGGCGAGCCGCTCGGCCTGCGGGTCGGCGGCCGTCACGTCGGCGCCGTCGGAGAGGCGCCAGACGGCGACCTGCGTGCCGGCCGCGGCGTCCTGCTCGGTCAGCCCCTTGGCGCGGGCCCGCTCGGCGAGGTCGGCGAGG
Organism: Streptomyces sp. NPDC056600; assembly: GCF_042792855.1. NCBI lineage: Bacteria > Bacillati > Actinomycetota > Actinomycetes > Kitasatosporales > Streptomycetaceae > Streptomyces > Streptomyces sp. NPDC056600. Next base: position 17,839 of record NZ_JBHTVQ010000061.1, on the reverse strand, counting down.
TCGTCGACCTGCGGGTAGGAGTGCCGCAGCACCCAGACGATCCGTCCGGCGTCGCGGTTGCCCGCGAGCGAGGTGCCCCGCCAGTCGCTCTCCTGGTAGACGACACCCGGCTGGGTGGTGCGCTCGATGTCGACGCCGTAGGTCTGCAGGGTTCCGCCGCCGTCCACGGAGAGCTCGAACAGCCCGGCCGGGACCTCCCGGTCGCCGTCCTCGCCGTGGATCACCGCGGTGCCGAACGCGCGCAGGTCTCCGGCGACGGCCGAGGCCCCGCCCGTGTTCCACTGCGGCGTCGTGGGACCGCCCGCATCACCGGTGGCGGCGACCGCGACGGCCGCGCTCTGGACGGCGAGCAGGCCGGACAGCAACGACACCACGGCGCCACGGACCGCGCCGGACCGGCGCGCGCGCCCCGTCTGCGACGACGACGAACTCACGGAACTCCCCTCCGGTCAGGGCCTGGTGACGCGGGCCTCGGGAGCCGTACGCGGCGTCATCGACCCATGACCCACTCCGGCATCCTAGGGAAGCCCCGGCCGCGTCCCGCGGGAAGCCTGGTGCGGGCGGAGTTCCGACTCGCAATTGTTACCGCCCGAAGCGGGACCAACCGGAGTCAACCAGGACGACCTCCGGTGACATCATGTCAACAGGGCCGCGCCCGTCGACGCTTGTACGCCCCATGGATCCTCCGGTACGCCGGGAGGCGCACCCGGCCGGGTCCACGCGGCCGCCGGTTGCGCACCCGGAGCCTGCCGGGGCGCGCCGGCCCCGGCGTCGTGCGGCGGGGCCTGAGCCGGCGCCTCGGACCGGGTGGTGCGGCGGAACGCCGAGGTGCCGCGGGCCAGGTCGTGTCCCACCGCGGCCGCCTCGATGTCCGCGTCGGTGCGGCTTTGGCCGTCGCGCGTCTCGGTGCGCACCTTGAGCCTGCCGTGGACCACCACCGGGTCCCCCACCGACAGCGAGGCGGCCACGTTCGCCGCCAGGGAGCGGCGGGTCCACACCGTGAAGAAGTTGGTGTGCCCGTCCACCCACATGGCCTTCTCGCGGTCCCAGTAGCGGGGTGTGGCGGCCAGCCGGAAGCGGGCGACGTGGCCCCGCTCGTCCTCCCGGTGGACCGGCTGCGTCGCCACGTTCCCCACCGCGCAGATCACCGTCTCGTTCATGGCTCGTCCCTTTCGCCCAGGACGCCGACGGGCCCGTCCCGTTCGGCTTCCCCACCAGGGTGCGGCCGAAGGGACGGGCCCGTCGCGGGCTGTGGACTCAGAGCGAGACTGTGGACAACTCCCCCACCCGGGAGGGTGAACGGCTGCCGCCGAGACCGCCGGCGCCCACCGGCACGGCCCCGCTGACCACTCCGTACTGCTCGCGCACCTCGCGGTGGCGGGCGACCTCGTCGGCGATCGGCTCCAGCACCTTGATCCGGCCGCACTCCTCGGCCGCCTCGCGCAGCAGCAGTTCGGCCTCCAGTCCGTAGCGCCGCGCCGGGGCCCGCGCGGCCGCCCGGCAGGCCCACTCGACCGCCGGCCCGCCCACGATGCCGATCACCATCAGCAGGACCGGGACGCCCAGTTCGGCGCCGAGCACGCCGACGATCTGTCCCAGCAGCCAGAGCCCGCCGACGACCTGCACCAGCGTCATCGCCGCCTGCACCAGCACCGCGGCCGGCCACCAGAAGGGCCTGGGCGTGCGTCCGGGCGGCGCGGACCTCCGGGACAGTTCGTCCAGTTCCTCGGGCAGTCCCTCGGCGGCCCGCAGCGCGGCCTCGCGCACCGCCTGCGCCCAGGGTTCGGGCATGCCCCGGCAGGCCCGTTCGGTCACCGTGCGCACCGCCTGTTCCACCCGCTGCCGGGCCGTCGCCTCGTCGTCCGCGGGCTGGCTCACGGCGAACCGCCGGGTGGTGAGCGGGGCGCGCCGCCCCTGGTACCAGCGCCACAGCCGCAGCCACGGCGTGCCGCATGCCTGGTTGGCGCCGCGCATCCAGGCGCGTTCGGCGGCCTCCCCGGCGGCCCGGGAGCCCACCGCAGCGGCCAGGCCGTCGGCGAACTCGTCCTGCGCCTCCTCGCTGAGCCCGGCCCGCGCGCCCGTGGTGTAGGCGGGCCGCAGCCGGGCCGCCGCGGCGTCCACGTCGGCGGCGATGCGCCGGGCGGCGGCGCCCCGTTCGCGCACGAACCGGCCGAGGGCGTCCTTCAGGTCGTCCACGCCGTCGCCGGTCAGCGCGGACAGCGCCAGCACGGTCGCGCCGGGCTCCCCGTGCTCGCTGAGGGCGATGCCGTCCTCGTCGAGCAGCCGTCGCAGATCGTCGAGGACCTGGTCGGCGGCCTCCCCGGACAGCCGGTCGACCTGGTTGAGCACGACGAAGGTGACCTCGGCGTGTCCGGCCATCGGCCGCAGGTACCGCTCGTGGAGGACCGCGTCGGCGTACTTCTCCGGGTCGACCACCCAGATCACCGCGTCGACCAGCTTCAGCAGCCGGTCCACCTGCTCGCGGTGCTGGACGGCGGCCGAGTCGTGGTCCGGCAGGTCGACCAGGACCAGGCCGTTCAGCCGCTGCTCGTCCTCCGCGTTCTGCAGCGGGCGGCGACGCAGGCGTCCGGGGATGCCGAGGCGGTCGATCAGCGGGGCCGCGCCGTCGCTCCAGCTGCAGGTCAGCGCGGCGGCGGTGGTGGGGCGCCGGACGCCGGTCTCCGAGATGGCGACCCCGGCCAGGGCGTTGAACAGCTGCGACTTGCCGCTGCCGCTGGCGCCCGCGATGGCGACGACGGTGTGCCGGCCGGAGAGCGCTCCGCGCTCCGCGGCCCGGTCCAGGACCTGCCCGGCCTCGGCGAGGACCCGGCTGTCCAGGCGCGCCCTGGACATGCCGATCAGCTCACGCAGCGCGTCGAGCCGGCCCCGGAGCTGGCTCCCGTAGACCGGTTCCGCGGCCTGCGGCGTGGACGCGGCGGGGGCGGACGGCGTCACCCTGGAGATCAGCGGCCGGGAGCCGAGTGGCCGCGGGGCGGTGGCGGCGAGGCCGGCGCGGCGGACGAGGGACCCGCCGGGGCCGGGGAATCCGGGTGCGGCGGCGCCCCTGCGGACCCCGAAGCGGTCCTCGGCCCGGACCCCGCCGCCGGCGACGTCGGCCCTGGGGCGGGCCGTTCCGGGGGTGTCCACCCGGACCCGCCGCACGTGCGTCCCGGGAACGGTGCCCGGCTCCTCCTCGGCCTCCTGTGCCTCTCGCTCCTCGCGCGTCGCAGGCCCCTTACGCGTCCCGGGTTCATCCGGCACCTCGCGCGCCGCACGCCCCGCGTGAGTCCCACGCTCCTCGCGTGCCTCGCGTGCCTCGCGTGCCTCGCGCGGGTCGGCGTCACGGCCGCCGCTGCCCTCCGGGCGGCTCCCGCCGGGGGTCTCGTCGTCGTTCCGCGGCGTGTCACGGCGGGCGGAGGTCCGCCGGCGCGAGGCGTCACGCCCGGACTCGCCACCGTCACCCGCGCCGTCGCCCGCGCCGTGGTTCGCGTCGTGGCCGGCGGCCGGGTCCGCCGCCTCGTCGGCGTGGGCGCTCCCCCGGCTCCCCCGGCTCCCCCGGCTCGCCCGGCTCGCCCGTCCGTCGGGTTCCCGGCCGGGGTCGCCCCCTTCGCCATGACGGTCGGGGCGGTCGGGGCGGTCCGTGGGGTCGTGGTCAGTGACGGCGGTCACCGGTCACCTCTCCTTCTGCAGTACGGACAGCGCGGCGATCAGTTCGGCCTGCGGTTCGGCGTGCACGTCGAGGGCCTCCAGCGGCGACAGCCGGCGTTCGCGTTCGGCGCCGATCACGCGGTCCACCAGCGAGGTGAGCAGCCGCGATCCGCGGTCTCGCAGCCTCAGCGCCCCGTGCGGGCCGATCCGTTCGGCCAGCCGTTCACCGGAGGAGCGGGCGCGGCGGCCGCCCAGCAGGGCGGTGACCGCCAGCGCGGCCACCGCCTCCGGGTCCGGCGCGGCGGCGCGTTCCAGTTCGCGCACCTCGTCCTCGGCGTACTCCTCGATCTCCCGCCGCCAGCGCCGCACGGCCATCCCGATGCGGTGCTCCGCGCTCTCGCCGCCGTCCGACGGGGCGTCACCGAGCAGGCCGGGCGCCCCGGCGGCCGGCTCCCGCCGCCAGGTCTCGTCGGCGCGTTCGTCGGCGGCGGTCACGGCGCACAGCAGCAGTTCGGTCAGGCTGTCGCAGAGCGCGTCGAGCAGCTCCGCTGGGTCGCAGTCGAGGGGGTAGGCCCGCCACCGCTTGAGCGCGTCCCCGGCGAGGACGGCGCCGGCCTGGATGCGGCCACGGACCCGGGTGTGCTCGGTCTCGTAGGCCTTGTCCACGGCGTTGGTGAGCCGCAGCGCGGCGGCGTACTGCGCGGCCGCGGCTCCGGCCAGCTCCGGCATGCGGGTCCGCAGCGAGTCCAGCACGCCCCGGGCGGTGCGGGTCACCGCGTGGCCGCGGGCCGCCGGGTCCTCGGCGAGCCCGGTCAGCCACTCGCGCAGCGGCGCCACGGCGGTGGCCGGCAGCAGGCCCCCGCCGGAGGCCGACTCGGGCAGCTCCGGCACGGTGAACCGGGGCACGTCGCCCAGTCCGGCCTTGGTGAGCAGCGCCGCGTACTGGCGGGACACCTCGTTCACCACCTGGTGCGGCACCCGGTCGAGGACGGTGACCAGCGTGACGTCGTACTGCTTGGCGGCGCGCAGCATGTTCCAGGGCACCGCGTCGGCGTACCGGGAGGCGGTGGTCACCATGATCCAGACGTCGGCGGCGCAGACCAGTTCGGCGGCCAGCACCCGGTTCTCGGCGACCAGGGAGTCCACGTCCGGGGCGTCGATCAGGGCGAGTCCGCGCGGGAGCGTCTCGGCCGTCTCGATCCGCAGCGCCCGCTGCGTCGCGGTGCCGCCCTTGCGCCCGCCCCGTCCGGTGCGGGTCACGCGCGGGCCGCCGCGGCGGCCCGGCACCGGATCCTCGGCCGAGTCGTCGCCCCTGACCCGCGCGAGCCGGGGCAGGACCCGCATGCCGCTGAACCAGTGGCAGTCCTCCGGGTGACAGACCAGCACCGGGGTGCGGGTGGTCGGCCGGAGCACCCCGGCCTCGCTGACCTGCCGGCCCACCAGGGAGTTGACCAGGGTGGACTTCCCCGCACCGGTCGAACCGCCGATCACCGCGAGCAGCGGAGCATCCGGGTCGCGCAGGCGCGGCACCAGATAGTCGTCGAGCTGGGCGAGCAACTCGTCCCGGTTGGCCCGGGCCCGTGGGGCGCCCGCCAGCGGCAGCGGGAAGCGTGCGGCGGCGACGCGGTCCCGCAGGGCGGAGAGTGCGTCGAGCAGCTGAGGCCGTACGTCCAAGGTCACCACATGTGAAGAATGCCCAATTTTACGGACTTTCTGAAGCATATGGGCATGTCTGCGTGCCGCCGTCTCCGGATACCGAAGGGACGACCGGGTCGCATGCATAACGAGTGCACAACACCCGGCGCGTCAGGCGCGAAAAGCGCTGCGCGAACCGGTACTGCCTGGGATCATCAGGACCGCTTCACCGAACCTCCACAAGGAGCCACGGAGGCGAGGCGATGGGGACGCACAGGATGGGACGCCTATCCTTGTCCCCGGCAACGTCACGGACATGCCCGGACCCGGGCACCACGACAGAGGCCGGCACACCGGCCCCCGTAGCTCAGTGGATAGAGCAGGCGCCTTCTAAGCGCTTGGCCGCAGGTTCGAGTCCTGCCGGGGGCGCTCACACCTCCTGACCAGCGGAAACGCTGGTCACTCTCTTTTCCGGCCCCGATCGCCGCAGCGCTGGAGCAAGCGCCTTGCCCGGCATCGGCCCGGCGGCGTGATCACGCCGGCTGCTCCAGGGTGATCACGACCATCACCGGCAGGTCGCCGTCGTGCTGGACGGCGCCCGCGGTGAGGGCGCGGCCCCCCAGGTCCCATCCGCGCAGCGCGATGTACTCGTCCTCGCCGGTCGCCTCCCGCCCGGTCGGGGTGAGGCATCCCGCGAGCGAGGATCGCTCGATCAGCGGTACCACCGCGGCCAGCACCCGTTCGCCCTCCTCGTAGACGGCGTCGACGTCGTCGAAGTAGCCCGAGGCGTCGACGTCGCGGATCCAGACGGCGAACGAGACCTCGATCGCCCCGTCACCGAACGGCAGGATCCACGCCTGGACGCCGTCCCTGTCCCAGCCCGTCGGGACGCCGTCCCCGGATCGGGACCGGCGACCCGGCGTCCACCCCTTCGCCGCGAAGCACCGCGCGGCGCCGGCCACCGTGAGCGGCAGATGCCCGCGGAGCTCCTCCAGCACGCCGGTCGCCGCGGCCACGCCGTACGTGACGGTCACAGCGCCCTGCCCGCTCCCCGCCGTCACGCCGGCCTCCGCACGACGAGCGTCTGCCACCACACCTCGGCCCGGCCCAGCCCGTCCGCGCGGTTCTCCGTGAGGCGCGCGAGTTCCAGTCCCTGGTCGGCGGCGTGGGCGGCCGCCTCCTCGGCGGGGACATCGAACATGACCCTGTCCTGCGGCGGGGCGCCGCGTCGCAGGGAGAGGACCAGCAGGCCACGCGGGGCGAGGAGTTCGGCCAGACGGGCCATGGCGGCGGATCGCTGCCCGGGCGTGAGGTGCATCCACACCGCCGTCGCCATGATCAGGTCGAACCGGCCGGTCAGCCGCTCCAGGCGGGGCAGGGAGTCCTCGACCCAGGTCACCCCGGGGGCCGGGTGCCGCAGCCGGGCCACCTCGCGCATCTCGCGGACCGGCTCCACCGCCACCACCTCGAGGCCGCGCGCCGCCAGCGCCTGGGCGTCGCGCCCCGTGCCCGCGCCGATGTCGGCCGCCCGGGCCGGTCCGGACGGGAGCAGGTCCAGCACGTCGGCGTGGATCCTCTCGAAGGGCACGCCCCCGTACCGCTCGCCGAGGTCGGTCGCGTTGCGCGCGTAGTAGGGCTGGACGCCCGTGTCCTGGGTCATGGCGTCACGGTAGGGGAGCCTTCGGACACCCGGGCGGATCTTCGCGGATCTCCGGATCGCGACCGGCGAACCGCCCGGACGTTTCTCTCCGGAGGCGTGATTCACCCGTCCGGCGGTGGTGTTCCGCCTGTTCGGAGGCATGACGCGTCCATCGGCGACGCTCTCCTGTTCAAAACGGGTGATTGCCTCGAACCATGCCGTTACCAGGACGACCGAGGCGCGTTGAAGGGGGAGTGCGGCGGCGTTGACCTGCTGCCGACCTCACCGAGTAAGAAGGAGTACGTGATGTCTCGCATCGCGAAGGCTGCCGTTGTCGCTCTGGGCACGGGTGCTGTGGTTCTGGGTGGCGCTGGCATGGCGCTGGCGGACGCCGAGGCCGAGGGCCAGGCCGTCGGTTCCCCGGGTGTCATCTCGGGCAACGTGATCCAGGTTCCGATCAACGTCCCGATCAACCTGTGCGGCAACACCATCAACGTCATCGGGCTGCTGAACCCGGCCGCGGGCAACGTCTGCGCGATCGACAGCGAGTTCGAGAAGGACCACGGCAAGAAGGACCACCACAACAAGAGCCACGGCTACGGTCGCTGACCAAGCCGCTCCGCTCTTGCGGTAATGCGAAGAGGGCCTCGACGGTTTCCCCGTCGGGGCCCTCCCGCGCGTCCGGACCGCGCTGCGCGCCCGTGGCACCCGTGGCGCCCCGGAACCCCGAGGCCCGCGAGGGGCCTCGGAGCACGGGCCACGGGGTTCCGGGGGCACGCGCGGAAGCCCGCCGTCAGGCGTAGACGTAGATCTCCGCGACGTTCTCCATGTCGGCCGGGGTGAACTCCCAGGGCGGGACCGGCTCCGAGCGCGCGACGATGCGACCGAACTGGCTGTCGCGCCGCCCCGGCGGCCGGGCCGGCAGGTACCGGGCGCGGCGGTGCCGCTGCTGCCAGCGGGTCCACAACAGGTCGACGTAGGCGTGGTGGAGCCAGAACGCCGGGTCGTTGACGGACGCGGCCCCCAGCATCGTGCCGCCGATCCAGCGGTGGACCCGGTTGTGGTTGCGCCAGGAGGCCGAGCCCGCGCCGCGGCCCCAGCCCTCGATCTTGTTGCGGAAGCCGCGCGTCGCGGTGGAGTCCCAGGGCGCGGCGTCGTACACCGGGTCCTGGAGCGCCGAGGCGACGTCCCGCGCCGTGGGCAGCGCGATCGGATCGTGCGACCGGCCGAGGTCACGGGTGAGGTAGTCGGTGTCGGTGACGTTCACGTCGAGGACCCAGCCCTCGCGGCGGGCGAACGGCCCGGTGGTCACCTGACGGTCGGAGCGCCGGCCGTTGCCGCCCAGCAGGTCCTCGGTCCACGGCGTCCCGGCGGCGCTGCGGTTCCTGGTCCAGTCCCAGTAGGGCAGCGTCACTGCGGAGTCGATCCGCTGCAGCGCCTCCTCGAACTCCAGCAGGAAGAGACGGTGCCAGGGCAGGAACGACGGGGTCATGTGGGCGGCGCGCAGACCGCTCTCCCCGTCGGGGGCGAAGTGTTCGATGTGCGTCAGCACGAACCGGTCGTACTCACCCCGGCGTTTGAGCTCCAGGACCGCCCCGACGAACCGGCGGCGCTCCCCGGTGGTGAGTCTGCCGACGTTCTTACGCGTGTACACCATGCCCGTGCCCCTCCCCCGTGGCCCCGCCCGTCCCGGGGACGCCCGCGCCGCCCGCGGAACCGTGGGAGAGGCCGCTGAGCCGTTCCCCGGGCCGCAGCTGGTCCACGGCGGCGCGGGCCGCCTCCCTGGGGGTGGGGTAGGAGCCGTAGTGGTCGACCATGCTCAGGTACGAGCCGTCGGCACGGCGCATCAGGTGCAGCGGCTGGTCGTCCAGCGTGACGTGCCAGTCCGCGCCGGTCCCGGAGGAGGCGACACGGGTGCGGCTGCGGAAGCCGCGGATCCGGCGGCCCCGGTAGACCTCGTCGAAGACGGCTTCGGCAGCGGCGGGCGCCCCGGGCGCTCCCTGGTGGTGCCGGTGCGCGCGCGGCCCGCCCCCGGCCGGGGAGGGAGCCGGGGAGTGGGCGGTCTGCGGCCGGGAGGCGGCCGCGGCGACGACCGGTGCGGTCACGGCGGCGAACGCCGTCGCCAGCAGGAGACGCAGTGCGCCCCGCCGGCTCCTCTGGACAGGCATCGTGGTTCTCCAGCAGATCCGGGGTGGTGACGTGCGTGGTGACGTGCGAAAACTCCCGGCCGGGCGGGCGGCACGGGAGGAAGGGCGGGAGAGGGCGGGAGGGGAACAGGCGTGGGCCGGCTCCGCCCTTCCGGCGGAACCGGCCCGGCCGGCGAGCTCCCGGCAGGCGTCAGCCGCCGGCGGGAAGACCGCCGAGCAGTCCGCCGCCGTTCTTGTTCAGCTGCTCCGTCATGCCGTTGACAGCGTTGAGCGGGGAGCCCTCGGACTCGGTGTCGAGCAGGGTCCCACCGTCCTGGTGCTGGATCGGCATCAGCGGACCCGCGAGCTCGGTGACCGAGCCCAGCGCGGAGCCGGGCTCCTCGGCGGCGGAGGCGGTCCCGGAGACACCGGCCGCGGCGGCCAGCGAACCGACGAGGACGGCGGCTGCCTTCAGAGACTTCATCGTGTTCCTTTCATGCCGTGGCGGACCGGCGACGCGTGCCGCCACGACGGGCTTTCGACTCTCCGTGCCCAACGAGCCACATCGCTCGGGGAAACCCCACCGGCGCGCACCCGGCCGAAACGGGCCCCCTACGCGGACCGGCCGCCCCTCCGCGGGAATGACGGAAGGACGGCCGGTGGCGAGCCTGGGGCAGGTCAGCAGGCGCCGACGCGTCCGCGGCGGTAGAGCAGCGCGCCACCGCCGATGAGCGCGGCGGCCGCGGCGGCCGCGGCGGCGGTCCCGGCGGCACCGGTCTCGGCCAACTGCGGGCCGTCGCCACCGTGCGGCACCGGGGCGGGCGGCACCGAGCGGTCGTCGGCCGGCGGCTTCTGGTCGTCGGTGGGCGGGTTCTCCTGGCCGGACGCCGGAGGCTTCTCGTTGTCGCCCGGAGGGTTCTCCTGGCCGCCGCCCGGAGGCTCCTCGTGGCCGTAGCCCGGAGGCTCCTCGTGGCCGTAGCCGGGCGGGTTGTTCGGGTGGTGGCCGCCACCCGGGTTCCCGCGGCCGTCGTCGTCGTCCGCCTCGACGTCGGTCAGGCAGGTGTTGCCGACCGCGGGGTTGAGGAGGGCGATGATGTCGATCGTGTTGCCGCAGACGTTGACCGGCACGTTGACCGGCACCTGGATCACGTTGCCGGACACGACACCGGGGGAATTGGCGGCCTGCGCCTCCGCCTCGGAGTCGGCGAAGGCCGGGGCGCCGTAGGCGGCGAGGAGGCCGGTTGCGGCGGCGGCCATGACCGCGCCCCTGCTCAGAGACTGTCGCACTGCTGATGATCTTCCTGCTCGGAGAATCGGGGAGGGCCGGCTCCGGCATACCCCGAGGGCACGTTGGAGCCGGCCCGGGTACTGCCGAGTGGCGGGTACGTCAGTTGATGCTGCAGAAGTTGCCGATGGCGGGGTTCAGCAGGCCGATGACGTTGATCGTGTTGCCGCACAGGTTCAGCGCGACCTCGACCGGAACCTGGATGACGTTGCCGGAGACCACACCCGGGGAGCCGACGGCCTGACCCTCGGCCTCGGCGTCGGCGAAAGCCGGGGCGGCGATGGAAGCCGCCATCAGGGCGCCCGCAACGACAGCAACGCTCTTCTTCATGAAGTTTCCCTTCTCAACGGTCATGCCCCTGTGTCGGCCTGAACCGAGCGAGCTCACGAGCGGCTCGCACCATGACCTGCCGAGAAGTAGAACGAGGTGACCGCCAGGAGGAAACTCCACAGAGCGCCCGAACCGGGAATTCACCCGAATGCCAGGTTTAGTGTGACAAATCATCAGCCCCTCAGGGCGTCCTGCGGTACAGCTCCTCGATCTGCTCCTTGTACGCCTCGGCGACCGCGTGCCGCTTGACCTTGAGGGACGGCGTGAGCAGCCCGTTCTCCTCGTTCCACTCCCCCTCGACGAGGACGAAGGAGCGCACCGACTCCGCCCGGGAGACCGCGCGGTTGGCGTGGTCGACGGCCTTCTGCACCTCGGCCCGGATCCGCTCGTCCCGGACCACCTCGGACATCGGGGTGTCGGCCGGCCGACCCCGCACCTGGAGCCAGTGGGCGACCGCCTCCGGGTCCAGGGTGACCAGCGCGCCCACGAACGGGCGGTTGTCGCCGACCACCATGCACTGGCCGACCGGCGACCGGCTGCGCATCCGGTCCTCCAGCACCGCCGGGGCCACGTTCTTGCCGCCGGAGGTGACGATCAGGTCCTTCTTGCGGCCGGTGATGGTCAGGTAGCCGTCGTCGTCCAGCGCGCCGAGGTCGCCGGTGGCGAACCACCCGTCGCGCAGCACGGCGTCGGTCGCCTCCGGGTTGTTCCAGTACGAGCCGAAGACGATGTCGCCCTCGACCAGCACCTCGCCGTCCTCGGCGATCCTGACCGCCGTGCCGGGGACGGGGCGGCCGACGGTGCCCGGGCGCGGTTCCAGTGGCGGGACCACCGTGGCGGCGGCGGTGGTCTCGGTGAGGCCGTACCCCTCGTAGACCAGGACGCCGGCCGCGTAGAAGAACAGGTTGAGCTCGCGGTCGAGCGGGGAGCCGCCGCTGACGGCGTACCGCAGCCGGCCGCCCAGTTCCTTGCGGATACGGCGGTAGACCAGCAGGTCGTAGAGCGCCCAGCCGGCCCGCAGGGCGAGGCCGGGACCTTCGCCCTGCCCGAGGAAGCGGCGCAGGTGGGCCTCGGCGAAGCGGACGCCGAGGCGTTCGGCGCGGTCGAAGGAGGCGCCGCGTCCGATCTTCTCGGCGGTGGCCCGGCCGGTGTCGCGGATCTTCTCGAACAGGTACGGCACGCCGACCAGGAAGGTGGGCCGGAACTCCCGGAACAGGGGCCGTAGTTCGTCGGGCTTGATGCTGGGGCAGTGCCCCAGTTCGATGCGGGCCATCTGGCAGGCGATCTGTATGGTCCGCCCGAGGATGTGGGCCAGCGGCAGGAAGAGCAGGGTGGAGGCCGCCCGGCCGGTGGCGGCCTTGAACACCGGGTGGAGCAGTTCGACGGTGTTGGCGGCCTCGGCGTGCAGGTTGGCGTGGGTGAGGACGCAGCCCTTGGGGCGCCCGGTGGTGCCCGAGGTGTAGCAGAGGGTGGCGATGCTGTCCGGGCCGAGTCCGGCGCGGCGTTCGGCCACCGCCGCGTCGGGCGTCCGTCTGCCGAGGGCGACGAGTTCGGCGACGCCGCCCCCGTCCAGCTCCCACAGCCGCGGAGGCGCCGCCTGCGCCCCCTGCCGCACGACGGCGGCGAGTTCGGCGCTCTCCACGACGACGAAGCGGGCGCCGGAGTCGGCGAGGATCCACTCCACCTGCTCCGGGGCCGAGGTCGGGTAGACCGGGACGGTGCGCCCGCCGGCCGCCCAGACCGCGAAGTCCAGCAGGGTCCACTCGTAGCGGGTCCGCGACATCACGGCGACGCCGCCGCCGGGTTCCAGGCCCGCCGCGATCAGCCCCTTGGCGACGGCGGTCACCTCGCGGGCGAACTCCTCGGCCGTCACCGGTGTCCAGGTCCCGTCGTCGCTGCGGCGGCGGAGCACCACGGCGTCCGGGGCCTCGGCGGCGTTGGTGAACGGCAGGTCGGCGATGCTGCCGCGCTCGGGCGGCGCGGCCAGGGCGGGGATGCGCGCCTCGCGCACGACACCCTGCTCGTCCCGGACGGTCTCCACGGCGGCGGCGCGGCCGCCCATGCTCCGCCGTGCCCGCCTCATCTCGCTGCGTACGCCCATGTGCGCTCCCCGGTCCGGCGTTTCGGGTGTCGGGCCGCCAACTTACTCGCGCGTAAAGAAGAGTCAACGGGTCCGGCGTGAAGGCGTCGGGAAGATGCCGGGTGGCGAAAAACCGACTGCGAGCCTGTCGGTGGTGGCGGTTAGAGTCGTGGGGAAGGAAGGGGTCGGCGGCACCGGGGGCGAGGCGGGCCGGCCCGAAGACCGTCCGTCGGTTCTGGGTCCGCCGGTTCGTCCGGTCGTCGTGAGGTGGGGCGCATGAAGCTGCGGTACACCGCGGCGTGGGTGGGGTGCACGGTCGCCGCCCTGATGGTCACGTACGCGGCGGGAGTCGCGCCGGGCGGCGCGGGGCCCGCGGAGGCGGAGATTCCGGGCGTCAGTTCCGAGGGCCCGAGGGGCGGAGGCGCAGCCCTCCCCCTCCCGTCCCGCACGGCCGCGGCGCACTGACCGACGCGCCCCCGCCCTACCGGGGAGACGGACGGGGGCGGCCCCTGGACGGCGGCCGGGTCAGTGGTTGCGGGGGAAGCCGAGGTCCACGCCGGGCGGGGTGTCGGCCGGGTCGGGCCAGCGGGTGGTGACGACCTTGCCTCGGGTGTAGAAGCGCGTGCCGTCGTTGCCGTAGATGTGGTGGTCGCCGAAGAGCGAGTCCTTCCACCCGCCGAACGAGTGGTATCCCACCGGCACCGGGATCGGGACGTTGACGCCCACCATCCCGGCCTCGACCTCCATCTGGAACCGGCGCGCCGCCCCGCCGTCACGGGTGAAGATCGCCGCGCCGTTGCCGAACGGTGAGGCGTTGACGAGCGCCAGCCCCTCCTCGTAGGTCTCGGCCCGCAGCACGCACAGCACCGGGCCGAAGATCTCGTCGCGGTACGCGTCGGCGGTGACCGGCACCCGGTCCAGCAGCGAGATGCCGATCCAGTGCCCGTCCTCGTACCCCTCGACGGTGAAGCCGGTGCCGTCCAGGACCACGTCGGCCCCCTGCGCGGCGGCGCCCCGCACGTAGGAGGCCACCCTGTCGCGGTGGGCGCGGGTGATCAGCGGGCCCATCTCGGAGACGGGGTCGTGGCCGGGGCCGATCACGACCTTCTCGGCGCGTTCGCGGATCCGGCGCACCAGCTCGTCGCCGATCGCGCCGACGGTGACCACCGCCGAGATCGCCATGCACCGCTCCCCCGCCGAGCCGTAGGCGGCGGAGACCGCGGCGTCGGCGGCGGCGTCCAGGTCGGCGTCGGGCAGCACCAGCAGGTGGTTCTTGGCGCCGCCGAGCGCCTGGACGCGCTTGCCGTGGGCCGCGGCGGTGGTGTGGATGTGCCGGGCGACGGGCGTGGAGCCCACGAAGGAGACCGCCCGCACGTCCGGGTGCTCCAGCAGCCGGTCGACGGCGGCCCGGTCGCCGTGCACGACGTTGAACACCCCGTCCGGCAGGCCGGCCTCCGCGAGCAGCGAGGCGAGCAGGTTCGCGGCCGAGGGGTCCTTCTCGGAAGGCTTGAGCACGAAGGTGTTCCCGCAGGCGACGGCCAGCGGGAACATCCACAGCGGCACCATGGCGGGGAAGTTGAACGGCGTGACGCCGGCGACCACGCCCAGCGGCCGGCGGATCGCGGCCACGTCCACCCGGTTCGCCACCTCGGTGGACAGCTCGCCCTTGAGCTGGACGGGGATGCCGCAGGCCAGGTCGATGATCTCCAGGCCGCGGGCGACCTCGCCGAGGGCGTCGGAGTGCACCTTGCCGTGCTCGGCGGTGATCAGCCGGGCGATCTCGTCGCGGTGGGCGTCCACCAGGGCGCGGAACCTGAACAGGATCGCGGTGCGGGCGGCCAGCGAGGAGCGGCCCCAGTCGGCGAACGCCGCCTCGGCGGCGGCGACGGCCGCGTCCACCTCCTCCGCGGTGGCGAAGGCGACCTGCGTGGTGACGGCGCCGGTGGCGGGGTCGGTGACCGGGCCGAACCTCCCGGACGTCCCCTCGACGGTCCTGCCGCCGATCCAGTGGTGGAGGGTCTTCGTCATGCGGGACTCCTTCGCAGTCGACAGCTCGCCGGACCGTCCATCACACCAGGACCGGGCCGGGGAACGCTCCCGACACAGTGTGTGCCTCCACGGCCCGGCGCCGACACCCCGCGCCGCGCCCTGCCGACCCCCTTCTTTGGCGCATACCCCCTGGGGGTATAGTCTGGGTACCAGAGGGCGACAACGCCATCCCATCGATCAGGAGTAACGACATGACCCAGTCGACCGACACCCAGGGAACCGTCACCGCCGTCTACAAGGTCACCGGCATGAGCTGCGGCCACTGCGAGGGCTCGGTCTCCGGCGAGCTCTCCCGCATCCCGGGCGTGGAGTCGGTCAAGGCCGTCGCCTCGGCCGGTGAGGTCACCGTGGTCTCGGCCGCCCCGCTGGAGGAGGAGGCGGTCCGCGCCGCCGTGGACGAGGCCGGCTTCGAGTACGCCGGCCGCGCCTGACCGCCCGCGGCACGCGCGCACCAGCCCGCACACGGGCACCAGCCCGCACGCGCGCTCACGCTCGCGACGCCGCGTCCCGCGTCACCCCCGTCATCGCCCAGGAGGCCCGAATGTCCAGCACCGTCACCACGACCGGGACGCCGGACCCGGTCGCGGACGCGCCCCGCTCCGAGGTCGAGCTGCTGATCGGCGGCATGACCTGCGCCTCGTGCGCCGCCCGGATCGAGAAGAAGCTCAACCGGATGGACGGCGTGGAGGCCACGGTCAACTACGCCACCGAGAAGGCCCGGGTCTCCTACCCCGAGGGGGTATCGGTCGGCGACCTGGTCGACACCGTGGTGAGGACCGGGTACACGGCGGAGCCGCCGCCGACGCCCGCGCGGACCGCCGGGCCGGACGCCTCCGCCGGGGAGCCGGCCGAGGGGGACGACGACCCCGAGGTGACCGCGCTGCGGACCCGGTTCACGGTCTCCGCGGTCCTCGGACTGCCCGTCGTGCTCCTGGCGATGATCCCGGCGCTGCAGTTCGACAACTGGCAGTGGCTCTCCCTCACCCTGGCCGCCCCGGTCGTGGTGTGGGGGGCGCTGCCGTTCCACCGCGCCGCCTGGACCAACGCCCGGCACGGCGCGGCCACCATGGACACCCTCGTCTCGCTGGGCACCCTGGCCGCCTTCGGCTGGTCGCTGTGGGCGCTGTTCCTCGGCGACGCCGGCATGCCCGGCATGCGGCACGCGTTCTCCCTGACCGTCTCCCGCGGCGACGCCTCCGCGACGCTCTACCTGGAGGTCGCCGCCGGGGTCACGGCACTGATCCTGCTGGGCCGCTGGCTGGAGGCGCGCTCCAAGCGGCGCGCCGGGGCGGCGTTGCGGGCACTGATGGAGCTGGGCGCCAAGGACGTCGCGGTGCTCCGCGACGGCCGTGAGACCCGGATCCCGGTCGACGCGCTGGCGGTCGGCGACCGGTTCGTGGTGCGGCCGGGCGAGAAGGTCGCCACGGACGGCGTGGTGGTGGAAGGCTCCTCCGCCGTGGACGCCTCGCTACTGACCGGCGAGTCGGCGCCGGTGGACGTCTCGGTGGGCGACGCGGTCACCGGGGCGACCGTCAACGCGGGCGGCAGGCTCGTCGTGGAGGCCACCCGGGTGGGCTCCGACACGCGGCTGGCCCGGATGGCCGAGCTGGTCGAGGAGGCGCAGAACGGCAAGGCCGAGGTGCAGCGACTGGCCGACCGCATATCGGGGATCTTCGTCCCGGTGGTGCTGCTGATCGCGTTGGGCACCCTGGTCGGGTGGCTGCTGGCCGACGGCGACGTCACGGCGGCGTTCACCGCGGCGGTGGCGGTGCTGATCATCGCCTGCCCCTGCGCGCTCGGTCTGGCGACGCCCACGGCGCTGATGGTCGGCACCGGGCGGGGCGCCCAGCTCGGCATCCTGATCAAGGGCCCCGAGGTGCTGGAGTCGACCCGCCGGGTGGACACCGTGGTCCTCGACAAGACCGGCACGGTCACCACCGGCTCGATGACGCTCCACGAGTCCCACGCCGCCGAGGGCGTCGAGGAGGCGGAGCTGCTGCGTCTGGCGGGCGCGGTGGAGCACGCCTCCGAGCATCCGGTGGCGCGGGCGGTGGCCGCCGGCGCCCAGGAGCGGGTGGGTGCGCTGCCCGCGGTGGAGGGCTTCGTCAACCTGCCCGGCCGGGGCGTGCGCGGCCGCGTGGAGGGGCGTGAGGTGACCGTCGGGCGGCTCACGGCGGACGGGGCGGCCCCGGTGCTGCCCGAGGCCCTGGCGCGGGCCAAGGAGGCCGCGGAGGACGCCGGACGCACCGCCGTGGTGGTCTCGTGGGACGGTGCGCCGCGCGGGGTCCTGGCGGTCGCCGACACCGTGAAGCCGACCAGCGCGGAGGCGGTGGCCGAACTGCGCCGCCTGGGGCTGCGTCCGGTGCTGCTGACCGGTGACAACCGGCGGGCGGCGGTCTCGGTGGCCCGCTCGGTGGGCATCGACGAGACGGACGTCGTCGCGGAGGTCCTGCCCGAGGACAAGGTGGAGGCGGTGCACCGGCTCCAGGCGGAGGGCCGCACGGTGGCCATGGTCGGCGACGGCGTCAACGACGCGGCGGCGCTGGCGGCGGCGGACCTGGGCCTGGCCATGGGCACGGGCACCGACGCGGCGATCGAGGCGAGCGACCTCACGCTGGTCCGCGGGGACCTGCGGGTGGCGGCGGACGCGATCCGGCTCTCCCGGCGGACGCTGGCCACCATCAAGGGAAACCTGTTCTGGGCCTTCGGCTACAACGTGGCGGCGCTGCCGCTGGCGGCGGCGGGGCTGCTGAACCCGGTGATCGCGGGTGGCGCGATGGCCTTCTCGTCGGTGTTCGTGGTCAGCAACAGCCTGCGGCTGCGCGGCTTCCGCTGAGCCGGCCGGGGCGCCTTCCAGGGCGCCCGCGGACGGTCCCGGGGGCGCCCGCGGACGACCTTCGGCAGAGTCCTCGGCGCGGTCCTCGCCACCGCTTTCCGCGCGACCCGGCCGGCCCGGTCGCGCGGCCGGGGCGCCCCCCCGGGCCAGCGGCCCCGCCCGGGGGCCCCAAAAACGCGGGCGGCCAAACCCGCCGGCGCAGGGGCGGCCC